>CALLRY010000171.1:0-2102 GCA_938014285.1 uncultured Collinsella sp.
TAGAAAGCTTAGTCACAATACCCCCCTATATCTAGGACGCGCCGCCGACGCTTCGGATGCCCCGGCGCGCGTTGTTAGATGCACAATTTTAGAACGCTCGCCAGGATAAAGCCGCACCAACATTGCGAATGGCACCGCGAAAGCATCAAATACGCACCTCAACGCGGTTTTTTAACAGGCCTGAAACATAGCGGAGGATGGAAGCCTGGAACATGAAGGAAGATCGGACGCTTCGGCTATTGCGCAAAACGCCGCTGACCGGAGCGAATCGCGATGGTTCTAAGGCCGCGAAGAAGAAATTGGCAGAGCGGCGAAACGAAACGCCAATCGCCCCTGAGCGTTGGGACGGGACACCGGTTGCCCCGAAGGCCGGTGTGGTGCGAAGCGCAAATCGCCTCCAGGCGCTTGAGCGAAGAAACGACCCAAGCCCCAGGGCGCATGCCGGAATTTGGAGCGAGTGCCCACTTTCAAGGCGAACATCCTTTTCGCCTGCTGGCAGAATATACCGTGCAAGGGTCGCATTCTCGCGGAATTTAGCACTTGCTGGCAGGAAAATCGTCCCTAGGGACGCGTTTCCCGACACGAAGCAGAACAGCAGAAACGAAGCGGCGTGGACATATTTCAGCACCTATCTGACCTGGCCTTTTACAGACAGTCAACTTTTGTCCTGGCATCATTTCAACCAAATTCGCGAAATTCGAGCCCGACAGCGTCTCAAAGGGCAAATTCGCGACCCTTGGCTCGAATATTCTGCCAGGAACTTGGATTTCAAACGAACGCAACAAGGAAAGCGGTGGGGACGCAAAGCGCGAGAACCAATCAAGGCGGTCCCAGAGCACGAACGGAGCAAGGCAATCTGAAATGCAGCCGATCAGAGCGTCTTCGGAACCCGCAAAACAAAATACAGAGCAAGGGAAGAGCACTGCTCTTTTGAAACACGCACAGGTCGAAGCGATTCAAGAATTGCGGAACCATAGAAGAGCCGAAAACAAAAGGCCCGCTGAAAAGCGGGCCTTTGAGAATTCATGGAGCCGTTGACCGGACTCGAACCGGTGACCTGCTCATTACGAGTGAGCTGCTCTACCAACTGAGCCACAACGGCACATGGCGTTCATAACGCGAATGAGTATATTACAGGAAGCTCTTCGATACGTCTAGAACATTTTCCGATTAATTAGGAAATTCTTTTGCGAATTACTTCGCAGCATCAGGACGCCTCGAATCAAGACCACCCGCATAGCGGGTGGTTTGCTCTTAGGGTATAACCCTTGATTGCCGGCCGGCGCCTAAAGACGCCGGCCTTCGCTTCGTTCAGGCCCAATAGCGGTTTGACCCATGGAGCCGGTCGAAACCGGCCGGCAGTCACTTCCTGCCGAACGGGTCCTCGTATTCCTTCACGCTCAGCTTGTCCTGGGCGATGTCGCGGGATTCCTGCTCCCTGATGTATTTGGCGATCGTCGCCTCGTTCAGCCCGACGGTCGAGACGTAACAGCCCTCCGCCCAGAACTTCCTGTTGCCGAACTTGTACTTCAGGTTCGCGTGCCTGTCGAATATCATCAGCGAGCTCTTGCCCTTCAGGTATCCCATCACGCTCGCCACGCTGTATTTCGGCGGTATAGCCACCAGCATGTGCACGTGGTCGGGCATCAGGTGGCCCTCTATTATCTCGACGCCCTTGTACTCGCAGAGCTTCCTGAGTATCTCCCCTATGTCCTTCCTGATTTGGTTGTAGATGACTTTGCGCCTATACTTCGGCGTGAACACGATGTGGTACTTGCACATCCACTTCGTGTGCGCCAGGCTGTACGCTTTCTGCGCCATGGCCTTCACACCCTTTCGTCCCGAGTTCTTGACGGCCTGAACAATCGTCAATATCGGGCGGGAGGGTGGTTTTGTAAAGCGGATTGTCGTCCGCCCGCATAGCGGGCGGTTTTCTTGGCGCGGCTACGCGCGCGCCAGACTAAAGTCTTTAACGAAAAGCCCCGCAGGAAAACCCGCGGAGCCAAAAACGGAGCGAGAATACGCTCCTAAGTTAATTTGAAGCAGCGTCAACCAAAAGAGGAGCCGGCTTCCACGTCGAAAGACAGCGAGAGGCCCGCCGG
>CALLRY010000172.1:0-10208 GCA_938014285.1 uncultured Collinsella sp.
AGTGCATGGCGGGCTACCCGGACGACGAGCGCGTGCCCGGGGCGAGGGAGCGCTACGATGCGAACATCCTGCGTTTCATGCACCAGGTTCACTACCAGACGGCTGGGGGCAAGTCTCTCGACTTCGTCCTGTTCGTCAACGGCATCCCCGTCGCCACCGGCGAGGTCAAGACCGAGCTCACCCAGACCGTGCGCGACGCCATCGACGAGTACGTCGACGAGCGCAGGCCTATAGAGCCCAACGGCGGCAGGAAGATTCCGCTACTCATGTACAAGCGCGGGGCGGTCGTCCACTTCGCCGTCTCCGAGGACGAGGTCTGGATGTGCACGAACCTCGGCCCCTTCCCGAGCAAGTCGGCGAAGCCCCGCTTCCTCCCGTTCAACCTGGGACGCGACGGCGGGGCGGGCAACCCGGACGCGCCGGAGGGCGAGTACAGGACCCACTACCTCTGGGACACCATCCTCCAGCGCGACAACTGGCTGTCCATCTTCGACAGGTTCGTCTTCGAGGAGGTCGAGGACAGGCAGGACGCGAGCGGCCGGTGGCACAGACAGGCGACGCAGATATTCCCCCGCTACCACCAGTTCGACGCCGAGAGAAAGGTCTTGGCCGATGCTCGGGAGTACGGGCCGGGTCGACGCTACCTCATCGAGCACTCGGCCGGCTCCGGCAAGACCGAGACCATCTCCTGGGCTGCGCACGACCTCGCGAGGCTCCGCCGCGCGGACGGCGAGAAGATGTTCTCGAGCGTCGTGGTGGTCACCGACAGGCTGTCGCTCGACCAGAACATAAAGAAGACCATCTCCCAGCTCTCCAAGGTGACGGGACAGGTCGTCATGATCGGCCGCGACGAGAGGGGCAACGCCGTCTCGGACGGCTCAAAGAGCTCCCAGCTCGTCGAGGCCCTGCGCCAGAAGAGGGAGATCGTCGTGGTCACCATCCAGACGTTCCTCTACGCCTGGCCGGACATCGCGGTGCTGCCCGAGCTCGACGGCGACAGCTTCGCGGTGATCGTCGACGAGGCGCACAGCTCCCAGGAGGGCAGCTCGGCGGCGTCCCTCAAGACCGCCTTCAACGCGGCGGCGGACAAGCTGAAGTTCGAGAGGATGCTCGACTTCGATGAGGACTCGAGCGACGACGGGTCGGTCATGGACGCCTATTTCGCCCAGATGCAAGCGAGCAACCTCATGCCGCCGAACGTCTCCTTCCTCGCGTTCACCGCGACTCCCAAGGCCGAGACCAAGACCCTCTTCGGCACGCCGACGGGCGAGGAGGACGAGGACGGCAATCCGGTCATGGGCAGCTTCCACCTCTACCCGATGCGGCAGGCGATCGAGGAGGGCTACATCATCGACCCACTTACGGGTTACGTGCCCCTGAGGACGCTCTCGAGGATCGAGGACGAGTCGGAGGATGCCGATGGCAAGCTCGTCGATGAACGCAGGGCAAAAAGGAAGATTGCCAAATGGCGCTCGCTCCACCCGACGAACGTCATGGAGAAGGCCAAGTGGATCATCGACCACTTCGTCGACAACGTGGCGCCGCTCTTGAACGGCGAGGCCAAGGCTATGATCGTCACCTCCGGTCGTCCCGAGGTGGTGCGCTACAAGTACGCGATCGAGGCGTACCTGAAGTCCCGGCCCGACCTCGACCCGGCGAAGGTCGAGCCGAAGCTGCGCTTCAAGGTGCCCGGCGAGCCTCTCGTCGCCTTCTCCCAGAAGGTGCTGGGTGACAAGTGCGTCCTGCCCGAGGACGAGTACCTCGAGGACAACCCGTTCGCTCTCATCGAGCGCGACTACGAGTACACCGAGGCCAACATGAACCCTGCCGGCGAGGGCGCGGTCGAGAGGGCGTTCGACCGACCGGAGCGCAGGCTCCTCATCGTCGCGAACAAGTTCCAGACCGGCTTCGACCAGAAGAAGCTCGTGGCCCTCTACGTCGACAAGCCTCTCGGCAACGCAATCGAGATCGTCCAGACCTACTCGCGCGTCAATAGGACGTGCTCGGGCAAGGATAAGGTTTTCGTGGTTGACTTCGTGAACGACCCCGAGACGGTTCTCGCGGCCTTCAAGACCTACGATAAGGGCGCGAGCATGAACATAGCTCAGGACCCCGACGTGGTCTATGAGCTGAAAGAGGCACTCGACGCCGCCGACGTGTACGCGACGCGCGACGTCGAGGAGTTCAAGGAGGCGCTCTACAGGTCCAAGGGCTTCGCTGCGGGCGGCGATAGCGACGCCTACAGGGCCGCCCTCTACTCCGCCGTCTCCGGACCCGCCGAGATCTTCCGCGAGAGGTTCGCGGCGGCCAGGGACTCCTACGAGACCTGGCTGGAGTGCGCCAACAAGGCAGAGGCGGCCGGGGAGGCCGAGGAGGCGGAGAGGACCAAGAGGAGCGCGGACGAGGCGGCGGGACGCGTCGCGGAGCTGATGACCTTCAGGAAGAAGCTCTCCAAGTACTGCTCCGCCTACACGTTCCTGTCCCAGGCGCTCGACTACGGCGACCCCGACCTCGAGGTCTTCTACAGCTTCGCCAAGCTGCTCGGCCACAAGATCGCGGGCACCTCGCTCGACGACGTCGACGTGCGCGGCCTCGTGCTCAGGGATTTCCGCATATCGGCCCAGAGGCTCCCCGGGCGGAGAGCTCATGCCGATGGGCGCGGGCGGCTCCGGCGCAGCGCCCAGGCGCGACACCATGGCGAGGATCGTTGAGAGGCTGAACCGCACGTGGGGCGACGAGGGCGACCCCCTCGTGAAGGCCCGCGCCGTCAACGCGGTCTCCGACGCCGTGG
Source organism: uncultured Collinsella sp. (assembly GCA_938014285.1). GTDB lineage: Bacteria > Actinomycetota > Coriobacteriia > Coriobacteriales > Coriobacteriaceae > Collinsella. Next base: position 2,792 of record CALLRY010000172.1, read on the forward strand.
CGGCCGACCCTGTGACCAACACCCAGATCACGAACACGAGCAACACGAAGGAGGCCGTCCTCGCGGACGGGCGGCTGCGCAACATCGTCATCAGGGCCCTCATGTCGATGATGAGCAACGAGCTGGGCGGCCTCGCCGAGCAGGCGCTCGACGACTCGCAGGCGATCGAGCCCCTGGCCGACCAGGTGTACGACCTCATCTCGCAGGGGAAGCGCTACGACATCGCCGAGCTCGCCTCCTACCTCTCGAGGGGAAAGTAGATGGGCGTGGAAGGCTACGTCGAGGAGCTGCTCGGTGTCCGGGACTGCGAGCTCATCGGCAGCGCGACCAAGGTCGATTGCGGTAGGAGGCTCCAGCAGTTCGACCTGAGATACCGCGGGCCGGTCCCCGCATCGTGTCCCGAGTGCGGCGGGACGCTGCACAGCCACGGCGCGAGGACTGTCGGCGTTGTGTCGACGCCACACCTGGGCATCCCGACGAGGCTCGAGATAGGGTTCCCGCGGATGCGATGCCCGGAGTGCGGCTACGTGTGGCGCCCGGCGATAGGCGGGGTCGACGAGGGTCATCGGATGACGGATGCGGCATACGCCGACATCGCCCAGCGCTCGCTCAGGCTCACCTTCCGCGAGGTCGCCGAGGAGTACCCGCTCTCGCACGTCACCGTGAAGAACGTCTTCGAGGACTACGTCCGCGAGAACGCCTCGAGGCTTCGCTTCAAGGTGCCGGCGTTCCTGGGCATAGACGAGAAGAACCTCAAGAGGGTCGGCATGGTGACCGTGATCACCGATCTCGAGCACAGGACGGTCTTCGACATGGTGCCCGGCGGGACGCAGTCCGACCTTGACGCCTATTTCTCCTCGTTGGAGGGCCTCGAGCGCGTACGGTGGGTCTCGAGCGACATGTACCGGCCGTTCTGGAGGAGCATAGCCAAGTTCACCCCGAACGCGACATGGGTCATCGGCCACTTCCATGTCGTGAAGGGAGCCAACGAGGCCTTGGACGCGGTCCGCAAGGGCCTCCAGGGAGCCCTCAACAGGAAGGGTCGCCTTGAGCTAAAGAAGGGCCTCGCCTACGCCCTTGGGAAGCGGACGCGCGACCTCAGCCTCTACGAGGCGTCGGCCCTAAGGGCGCTACGGGAAGACTCCTCCTACTCGACGCTGATGACCGCGTACGACCTCAAGGAGGACTTCTTCGGCATTTACGACGACCATCCGTCCTCACGCGAGGAGGCTGAGGCGGCGTTCGACGCCTGGATTCGGGAAATTCCCGATGGCAGGAGTTCGATCCGTTCAGAGCCCTTGCTCAGACCGTTCAGAACCACCGCGAGTTCATCTTCAACTACTGGGAATGCCCCAGCCGCATCTCGAACGGCTACACCGAGTGTGCGAACCGGCTCATAAACGAGACGGATATGAGAGGGCGCGGATACTCGTTCGAGACGCTCCGGGCAAGGACCCTCTACCGCAGGCAGAACCTCGACCGTATCATCGCGAGCAATGGGCTCACGATCGGCCCTCGCATCGATGCACCCGGTCCGCTCTTCGTGACCGAGCCCGACCGCGAGGACGAGGCCGTCGATGAGTTCATAGACCCGAGGTTGGGAGTGAAGGTCGACGCAATGACGGGAGAGATGCTGTGAATGCGAGGCTCGACGAAATTGCAGCCTGGGAGCCAAGGCCTTCAGGCGGCCTGAAATGCGATGCCAACGAATGCGGCTTTCCGACCGTAATCCATCGCACGCCAAGCAGGCTCGTGGAGGAATGCGAGAAGGCCTTCGATGCGGGGCTTCTCCTCGCGGCACTGAACCTCGTCGTGACCATACCGGACGTCTGCGCAAAAGCCGTCGGCATGCGATACATCGACTGGTGCGTTAAATACCTGGAGCTTCCCAATACCGGCGAAAAGATGGCGGCAGAGCGAAAAGACGAGAAGAGTCAAAGTGAGATAAGCGAGGAGTTCGACGTTATAGAGGCGCGAGGTATATTCACAGCTTCAGACCTCTATCAACTGCGTTGCGCCGTTGTCCATGCGGGGTCATCAGTCATCGAAGGCAGAGGGGAGGATTATAGTCCTTATAAGGTTATCGGGGTATGCGTTCACGGCGACGCTCATGGGATCGTCGCGAGCTATGGCCATGCCGGGACGGGTACGGAGAACCTGAAGGGGTGCGCATACGATTGCGTCATCAAGCTCGAAGGCCTCGTCTCCCTCATGGCCAAGGGCGTTGTGTCTTTCCTCGAAGAAGATCCCGAGCGGGATTGCGAAAGGACCATCAAGTCGGGGATAGACCGCAGGGGCGTGACGGATTTTAGACCGCTAATCCAACGGCCCGTTCGTTAAATATATGGTTGGATTTGTACCAATACCATTTGTAAAATAAATGGTTGGAACTAGATAGCCCGGTTCTTACTTTGCCAACCGGTAATTTACCAACTTCCAACCATTTTTTTACATACCCTTTTGTTTTTAACGCAAGCTTTATGCCGGTGAGCTTGTGTTCGACGCCACTTGTCGAGGCTGAGTGCAGGTCGGCGACTTGCTCGATGTCTGATTTGCCCTTCGATCAGTTCTTGTCGAGCTCCTTTGGGCGAGAGAGGCAGCGATCTAGATATCCGCTCTTGGCATATGAGACAAGAAGCCCGTAAGACTGTGGCAATGTCAAAAGGCATACACAAGTGTCAGTCTTTTGACATCGTATGATTTTGGGGAGTGGCGTGCAGCGATCGCGCGCCACCATGACGGCGTAAGTGTTTGCTTTCGTTGTAGAATCTAACGATATGAGCATCCCGGTTGCTCCAGTGCTTCGATGCTCTGGTCTTTAGCGCCTTTCGTTCAGTGGAGGACTGACCGCAAGCGGCGTAAACAAGAAAGGGGACAACCACAAATGAAAGCAACCGAGGCAAATCTGCTCGACCTTATGGGCGTGGCGAAGATGCAGTTCGTCATTCCCGTGTACCAGCGAGTTTACTCGTGGAGTGTAAGAGAGTGCGAGGTGCTTTGGGATGACGTCATGCGAGCGGGTCGTGATGGCGTATCGCACTTCGTGGGGTCGATGCTTTATATCCCCGAGTCTGAGAGTTCTGCCACGAGTATTTCGCGCGTGCTTCTGATTGACGGACAGCAGCGCATGACGACGTTTTCGTTGATGATTGCTGCCTTGGCTGACTATCTGGAGAGTAATCCCAACAAGGCCGGCTTCCTTGGCGATCTCAAGATCTCAGCGCTGCGGAAAAATTACCTCTTTAACGATGACGACTACAACGGTCTGGCGCGCTACAAGCTGGTGCTCTCGCAGGACGATAAAGAGACGCTGTTCTCCATCGTGTCTGGGTCTCCCGTGCCAGATGAAAAATCGGATCGCATTGTCGAGAACCATGCGTTCTTCCGCGAGAAGATGCGCGGGAAATCATTCGACCCTGCAAGGCTTTGGGCGGGGCTAAACCGCGTACAGGTCATCGATACCAAGCTCACGGCTGGTGTAGACAATGCCCAGCTCATATTTGAGTCTATGAACTCCAAGGGTAAGCCGCTCACGCCTATTGATCTCATTCGTAACTACGTTCTTATGTCGCTTCCCAACGACGAGCAGACCAAGCTTTACGAGGGTTACTGGCATCCGCTCGAGCGCTTGTTCGGAAAAGGCGGCGAGGAAGAGTTCAATGCATTTATCTGGTACTGGCTGTGGCTCAAGGTTCCCAATAGGATGCCGAAGGAAAACGAGGCCTACCATGAGTTCAAACGCTATTTCGCTGATGACTACGATGGAGATACCGAGGGCCTGCTGAAGGAACTCCGCGAATATGCGCAGAGATATACCAGGTTGTTCCTTGACAAGGAAAAAGACGAGGGTTTGCGCCGAGTGTTCGGCAGAATCGTTAGCCTTGATGTGAGGCAGATTAGGCCTCTTTTGATGCTGCTTTACTCAGTTTACGAGGGAAATATGTTGAACCGCAATGCGTTTCTCCGTATCTGCGAGACCATCGAGTCGTTTCTGTTCAGGCGGGCGGTTTGCGGCGGGCTTACCACGGGTTTAAATAATTTCTTTGCCGGCATGTATCGCAATCTTGAGCAACAGGACGATATAGAGGAGTACGTTACGGCGATGCTCCTTATCCACAGTAGCGGTATGACTGCGTACTTCCCGACAGACGAGCATTTTGTCGAGGAGTTTAAGACGCGTGACTGCTACAACCGCTTCTCCAAAAAGCGCTATTACCTGGAGCGCATGGAGAACTGGCACCACCCGAAGGAGTCCATCTCGGCTGACGATTACCAGATCGAGCACGTCATGCCCCAGACGATTGATGATGAGCACGGCTGGAAGGAATCGCTTGGCGAGAACTGGGAAGACGTCCACGACAGGCTGTGCAATAACTTGGGAAATCTAACGCTGACGGGCTACAACCAGGAGTACTCAAACCGGTCGTTCTCGGACAAGCTCAATCTTCCTGGCGTGGGGCTTAAGTGCAGTCCGCTCCACCTGAACAAGTCGATCGCCTCGCATGAAAAATGGGGCGAGGCGGAGATTGGGCAGCGCGCGGACGAGCTGGCGAAAGAGGCATGTGAGATATGGAAATATCCCGACCTTCCGGCAGATGTCGTCGACAAGTACCGTCCTTCTCGTGGGGAGTCTGGCGAGGCTCCTGTCTGGACTCTGCAGGAGAATCACCCCACTTTTGCTGAAGGCGGACTCAACCAGAAACTTTTCGATGAGGTACGCGAGTCCGTTCTGAGTGGTAACCCTTCGTGGGAGTCCTATATAGCCAAGTACTATGTGGGCTTCAGGTCGGGCAAGCGAAAACTGCATGCCGTGCTAGAAGGCAGGACCAGCAACGGTGGTTGGATTGCCGTCGGCCTGGCAAAGAGTGTGGATGATCTAACGGATCCAGAGGACATATGCCAGGACAAACGCACGCAGGGTGGATTTGGCCCGGGCCTACCAACCTATGTTGCCCTTCGGAATGCCGATGACATTCCCGCGGTACTCGATCTTATAAAGCAGTGCTAGGCAAGGGCCGGGAATCTAATTCTCGGCCCTTGCCATCTCGGAATTGCCGATGGCTTATCTGCCCACCTACACCCCCCGCAATCCCGCGCGCGGCGCTCAACAGCTCGTACTCCCTCTGACTCCACTGGTGCAGCTCGGCCGCGCGTACGGCGTCGCGGCACAGATCCAGGAATACCTCGGCGCCCTTGCAGAAGCACTCGCGGGCAAAGATGCCCGACCCGCCCGCAACGCACGCGCCATCGGCAAACCGCTCCCAGCTAGACGGCTCACGCGAATCGTCTCCGGACAGTTTGATCTGCAACACATGCGGGTCTCCGGCAACGCAGAACTCTTTCTCGAGCTTTTGCACCGTGAAGCGCATCTGGTGGGAGAGGCTGCTCTTGACCATGGCCGAGGCGTAGCCGTTCTGCTTGTCCAGAAGATGCATTCGTTTTGGCTTGGCTGCCAGGTTGTGGAAGTTGCGCTCGCTGCGCACAGAGAAATTGTCCATACGGACTCCTTTCATCGATGTTGGCAGGGCCACCGTGCCTTTTGGCCGGTTGGCGTCGGGATCGTGGAGCCAACTCTCTACCCCGACTCTGGATAAAACGTGCCCGCTCCTTGCGGGCAAGAGGAAGTCTATCAACGTGTACGGACTCAACGTGTACGGACAGAAACCAACGCCATCCGCGAAATGACGCGCGGATGGCGTTGGTTTCCCAAGTGATTATTCGGCTTTCATCCGGAAAAGTGTCGAAATCAGCCGTGTAAAAGTACGGAAAAGTGTCGAAATAGGCACCTTAAAACTTCGGAAAAGTGTGGCTGGATGACAAAACAGCACTTAGAAGCCGGCGCTGGATGCGGGATCCTGCGGCCGCCTTCAGCTCCCGCTACTCATCGTCTCCGTCGTTGGGGTCGCCCTTGAGGGTGTTGATGTCCAGGTACTGGTTATCGTCCTCTTTTTGCTGGGTCTCCGACTCCGCTTGGGTGGGGCCGCGGAACAGCTGGAATCCCTCAAACGCAATGACGCCGAACAGGGCAATGACAATGGCGAGAAAGGCAATCTTGACTGCCTGCGGAAATTCCGAGAAACGCAGTGCCTTTTCCTCGGCGTAATAATCGGCGAAGCGTTCTTCGCCCGTGCTTTTGGTGTACGCCGGTGCGGACGCGGCCTCCGGGTCATATTCCGGTGCACGCGTGGCAGCGTACGGATCGTTGAGATAATCGCTCGGTGCGGTGCCATAATCCTCGGTCTCGATGCGACTGGTGCCAGCATAGCCATCGGAATAATCGGAATATGCCGCACCGCCCTCATAGTCCGCGGCGCTCGTGTTGGCGGCAAAAAGCGGATTAACTGGAACGTCGAGCGCCGGCATGCCGGTAGAGGTCTCATCCAGATCGGCTGCAGCCCAGGAATCGTAGGCAACCTGATGGGCAACGGGCTCATCGAGCCTTGCGACCGGAGGCTTGCGTGCCGCAGGAACAGGCAACTGCTGGGCGCTGTACATAACGGTGCTGTCGGCCGATTTGCCCTGCGTCGCTGCAGCGAGAAATGCCGCCGTCTCGGACGGGTCGCTTGCGGGGCGGGGAGCGGGCGTGGGCGCCGAAGTGGGTGCGGGCGTAGGCGCGGGCGTCGAAACAGGCGACTGCGCAGGAGTCGGCGCAGATGCGGGCTTAGGCGCAAGTGTGGGATCGGGGCTTGACGGGCGAGCCCCGCCGCCCATGAGTTCGTCGGCGGTCCACGGGCGATCATCCATCACGTCGTCAAGGCTTAGCGAAAACAGGTCGTCTTCACCCTCATCGAACATGCGGTGCACATGTCCACCAATTGCCGGAATCAATCCGCGACCGGTGCATGATGCCTTGCTCAACGCCATTCTGTTCCATCCTTTCGAAATACTAATGACATCGATTATATGGAACTTCCCAAGCGGCCCGGTCTTGGATTCGTGCTTTCCAGAACTCGCACCCAAAAGGGGAGGGGCAATCCAGGCGAGTGCCTACTTGTCGCCGGCCGCCGCCTTGGCCTCATTGAGGTAGCTATAGAAGCTGTACTTGGAGATGCCAAAGAACTCGCAGGCGCGCTCGCTCGACTTGGAAATGAGGAAGGCGCCGCGACGGTCGAGGTAGCCAATGGCACGAATGCGCTCGTCTTTGGTCATGAGCGCCGCGGGCTTGCCCACAAACTGCTCGCACTCGTGCAGCAGGTCCTCGAGCAGGTCGCCGATGTTCTTGGTGATGGGCTCGGGCTCGGTATAGCCCGTGCCGCCGGTGCCGGTAAAGGCGTCGAGCGAACGCTCAAAAGCCTTCATGAGCGTAATGTCAAAGTTGATGCCCAAAATGCCGACGGGCTTGCCCTCGTCGTTGCGGATAAAGATCGTCGACGATTTGAGCAGCTTACCGTCGGTGGTTTTAGTGAGGTATGGCTCG
>CALLRY010000173.1:0-10209 GCA_938014285.1 uncultured Collinsella sp.
CCGGTGCCGAGCCGGTCGAGAACTCCCTCGTTCTCGTCGACGACAACGGCAAGATCGAGTACGCCGGTGCTATGCAGGACCTTCCCGAGGGCGTTGAGGTTATCGACGCCGCCGGCAAGACCGTCCTTCCCGGCCTGATCGACACCCACCTGCACTTCTCGGGCAACTTGACCGACGATGACACCGACTGGGTCATGCAGCCGCTCCTCGAGAAGCAGGCTGTCGCAGTCAAGCAGGCCTACGACTGCCTCACCCACGGCCTCACCACCGTCTGCGAGATCGGCCGCTTTGGTATCCAGATCCGTGACTGCATCGACAAGGGCGTCTTCAAGGGCCCGCGCGTTCTGGCCACCGGCCTTGGCTTCTGCCGCGTTGCCGGCCACGGCGACTCTCACCACTGCAGCCAGGAGCTCAACAAGGAATCGCACCCCTGGGGCGACCAGGTCGACGGTCCTTGGGATCTGCGCAAGGCCGTCCGTCGTCGCCTGCGCGAGAACCCCGATGCCATCAAGATCTGGGCTACCGGTGGCGGCATCTGGCGCTGGGACTCCGGCCGCGACCAGCACTACTGCTCCGAGGAGATTCAGGCCGTGGTCGAAGAGGCCAAGATGGTCGGCATCCCCGTGTGGAGCCACTGCTACAACAACCACGCCGCTGCCTACGATTCCGTTCGCTTTGGCTGCGAGCAGCTGATTCACGGCTTTGATATCGATGAGCGCACCATGGACCTCATGGCCGAGCAGGGCACCTTCTTCACTCCGACGATCGCCTTCCTGCCCACCTGGTACGCCACCTATCCGCCCGTCTACGTTCCCGAGCTGCACGACAAGTACGAGGGCACCCTGGTCGAGAAGGAGCTGCAGCGCAACTACGACTGCCTGCGCGAGGCCAAGAAGCGCGGCGTCGTCATGACGATCGGCTCCGACTCCTTCTCCTTCGTCACCCCGTACGGCACCTGCTCCATCGAGGAGATGTACGAGTTCGTCGACAAGATCGGCTTTACTCCGGTCGAGACCATCACCTGCGCCACCCTCAACGGTGCCAAGATGTGCCACATCGAGGACGAGACCGGTTCCATCGAGGCCGGCAAGTGCGCCGACCTGCTGGTCGTCAACGGTGACGTCGCCGCCGACATCCACGTGCTCAACACCGACAACATGGACGTCATCATGAAGGACGGCTGGATTGTCGAGGCCGGTACCTTCGGCGAGGCAAACAAGTACAGCGCCTAAGCTACCGTTCATCGATGGCTTGATGTAAAACACAGTATTTGATTGCATAATGCAATGGAGAGGGTCGCTTGCGGCCCTCTTTATTGCTATGGGGTGCGTCAGTAAGAAGGGGATGACAGTGGATCTCAATAGGCTGATTCTGGGCAAGAGCTACAACTCTACCAAGGTCTTTCGTACCGCTCAGCATGTGGTTCAAGCCATCTTGCTCGGTATTGTCGTTCCACTGCTTATCCTGCTGCTCATCTGGGATCTAACCGATAATCCCAATCCCGTTCCGGCCGTTGTCGTCATTGCCGGCTTGGTCATGCTGTGCTTCTTCTTCTCGTACGTCTTTGTCGTTCCCGACGACCTCACATCGAGCGCAACCGACCGCACGCTCGCCATCGCATCAAAAATATTCGCCTACACGTCGCGCGGCCTTACGCCCGAAGCTGCTCTGGGCGCCTCTAAGATCATCCTGTCCGAAACTATCGCCTCTGCCATCTGCTTTACCGACGGCAGGCAGGTGTTGGCGAGCTGGGGCGAGGACTCGGCAAAATGCCCCGCGGGCACCCCGGTGGTACTGCGGACTACGCTCAACGTAATCAACAGCGGTGAGCAAAGCGTGTTCTCGCGCGATGCCTCGACCGAGACAGGTGGCTACTTTCCGCGCCTGCGCGCCGGCATTGTCGCGCCGCTTACCGTGCGCGGGCATTGCGTGGGCACACTCGAGCTGTATTACCCCCGCCTGAGCAGCATCGATATGCGCCAGACGGCCCTTGCCTCGGGTTTTGCCGATCTCATTTCCACGCAGCTCGCCAGCTTTGAGCTCGAGCGCCAGGACGAGCTCACGGCCCGCGTTGAGCTGCGCGCCCTGCAGTCGCAGGTCGACCCGCATTTTCTATTCAATACCATTAGCACGATCGTGTCGCTCGTTCGAACCGAGCCCGACAAGGCGCGATCGCTGCTGATCGACTTTTCCAACTACTATCGTCAGACGCTTTCTGATTCCGATACGCTCACCACGCTCGAGCACGAGGTGGAACAGGGCACCCGTTATATCAATCTTATGCAGGCCCGATATGGCGACGGCCGTCTGCGCGTTTCGGTCGACATCGACTTTGAGGTGCGCGACAGCCTGGTGCCGCCGTTTATCTTGCAGCCGCTGCTCGAAAACTGCATCAAGCATGCGCAGCGCGAGACCGAGCCGCTTTCTATTCGTGTTAGGGCTTTTGAGACCGATGACGGCCTGGAGATCATCGTCGAAGATGACGGCATCGGTATGAGCGAAGAAGTCTGCGCGCATCTGTTTGAGCAGCATCGCCGAGAGGAGCCCGAGAGCATTACCGCCGACGGCTCCATCAAGCGAGGTTGCGGTCTGGCGCTCTTCAATGTGCTTCAGCGCATCCATTTCTTTTACGGAGAAGATTCTGGCATGCGCGTGAAGTCCCAGGAGGGCGTGGGGACGCAGGTCATCGTAGAGTTGAACGGCGAGCCGCATGAGCCGGCGCCGCTAACGGTGTAGCACGCGGTTGGATTGAGAGAAAAAGAGGGGAAGCGCATATGTCCGAAGGCTGGAACATCCTGGTGGTTGATGACGAGCCTCCCATTAGGGCTGAGCTACGCTATCTGTTGGAAAAGGATACGCGTGTGGGACAGATTGCCGAGGCGGGCAATGTCACCGAAGCCGTGGAGTCGATTCTGTCGAACAAGCCCGACGTGCTGTTTTTAGACATTACCATGCCCGGTCGCTCGGGAATTGAGCTTGCCGAGACGCTGCAGAACCTAAAGACGCCGCCGATCGTGGTGTTTGTGACGGCATTTGCCGAGCATGCGGCCGATGCCTATAACCTCGATGCTGTCGATTACATCGTCAAACCGGTCGAGGATACCCGCTTGTCAAAGGCGCTCGACAAGATCGAGACCGCCTTGGGCGCTCGCCGCGTCGTCCATGCTCCGCGCCAGCCTTTGCGCCTGACGGTGGACCGCGGGGGTAAAAAGGTGTTCATTCCCGTGGCGGATGTCTGCTACTTTGAGGCGCGCGCCGATTTTTGCAACGCCGTCTGCGCCGAGGGAACATACCTGATCAATGAGTCGATTTCCTCGCTCGAGCGGCGCCTGGCCTCCGAGGGCTTTATCCGTGTCCACCGCAGTTATCTGGTCAATTTGGAAGACGTGCACAATGTTGAGATTGGCTCCACGGGGTTGATGGAGCTCAGGCTCGACCGCGTGAACTCGACGGTACCGGTGTCCCGCCGTCGCGCTGCCGAGGTCAAATCGCACTTGGGGCTTGCGTAGGCAGTCTGCATATCATCGTTTACCGCCGCAGGTTTGGCATGACCGTGCGGTGGGCATAATGGGTGACATCGAATGAAATCGAAAGGATCATTATGCCCGCGCTTATCACCCATCATCTGTTTGGCGAGGAAAGCATCGACCGTCTTCCGCAGGGCGTCATCACGTCCGATGAAGAGCGCATTGCCTTTATCTTGGGCAACCAAGGCCCCGACCCGTTTTTCTTTCACATTCTGACACCGCGTGTTTCCGACTGCACGCTGCTGGCGCAGGTCATGCATCGGTCGCGCATGTCTCGTCAGTTTGCGTGCCTGCGCGACGGCGTGTCGCATCTGCTGCCGCGCGACGCCAGCTTGGGTCGTGCCTTTGCGCTGGGCCTGCTGTCTCATTACGTGCTCGACCGCAACGCTCATCCCTTTGTCTATGAGCAGCAGTTTGGCATCGTGGAATCCGATTCAGAGCTTGAGGATTCGAGCAGTCAGGTCCATGCCGTGATCGAGAGCGACCTGGATGTGCTGATGCTGCAGCTTAAACGCGATGGCGCTACGGTTGACGATTACCCGCCGGCGGGCGAGATCGTCACCACTGATCGCATCAATCGCGTGGCCGGCGTGCTGATGAGCTATGTTGCCGGACGCGTGTACGGCATTGACATTCCGGCGGGGGAGTACGGTGCTGCCGTTGCCAATATGCAGCGACTTTACCGCGCGATTGAGCCGGCCGGCTCCGCAAAGACGCGCGCGATCTCGCTGGTTGAGGGCTTGGTGCACGATTACTCGCTGCTCGACGGCCTTGCTCATCGCGTGACGACGGAGTTGCCCGAGCGCACCGGTAACCTGGGCCATCTGACATGGAAGAATCCCTTTACCGACGAGGTCTCGAACGAGAGTTTCCCCGAGGTCTTTGATCGCGCGCTGGGCGATTACGAGTGCACGGTCGCACGTTTTATCGAGACCGGTAACATGGATGCCGTGACCAGTCACGTCAACTACAGCGGTCGCGTGCTCAATGCCGATGAGGAGTTCGACCGCGAGGAATAGGGCCCGTGCGTGCCCCTTTGCCGAATCCTTACCGGCGGTTCTGGACAATTGGGGTACGATGAACTAACTGCATATCGGGCGAATACGAAGGGTCCCTGTCCATGAAATACACCAAGCTCGAGCGTAACTGGGTTATGTATGATGTGGGCAATTCGGCCCTCGTGCTGCTCAATACCTCGGTGGTGCCCATTTACTTTAACGCCATCAATACCGGCGCTTCCTCGGCCGACCTGGTGGTCGCCTGGGGCAATGCGCAGACGATCGCCTCGCTGGTCATCGCCATGCTCATGCCCATTCTGGGCGCGCTTGCCGACTACGCCGGCAACAAGATCAAGTTCTTCTTGGGCTTCTTCCTCACGGGCCTGGTGCTTTGCCTGGCGCAGGCTATCCCAATGTCCGCCATGGCATTTTTGACCGTGTACGTGCTGTGCACCATCGGCCTTAACTCTTCTATGACGTTCTACGACGCCATGCTGCCCGACATTACCACCGACGAGCGCATGGACGCCGTGTCCAGCTCGGGCTATGCCTGGGGCTATATCGGTTCCACCGTGCCGTTCGTCATCTGCCTGGCGCTCATCATGGGCGGCCCCGCTCTTGGCGTCCCCACCATGCTGGCAACGCGTCTGTCGTTTATCATCACTGGCGCCTGGTGGCTCATCTTTACTCTGCCGCTCATTCGCACCTATAAGCAAAAGTACGGTCGCGAGCGCGGTCCCGAGGACACCATCGGCCACATCGTGGGCGGTGTGTTCTCCGAGGTCGGACACACCATGCGCGAGATCGCCCACAACAAGACCGTGCTGGTCTACATGGTCGCGTTCTTCTTCTACATCGACGGCGTGCACACGGTCATTTCCATGGCAACCAGCTACGGCTCGGCTTTGGGCATCGATTCGACGCAGTTGGTGCTGGCGCTGCTCGTTACGCAGTTTGTTGCTTTTCCGTCTGCCATCATCTACGGCAAACTCGCCGGACGCGTGGGCACGCTCAACATGATCCTGGTGGCCGTCGCCGCCTACATGGGCATTGTGCTGTTCGCCGCGTTCTTCCTAAAGACCGCCTTCGAATTCTGGGTGCTTGCCATTATGGTCGGCCTGTTCCAGGGCGGCGTGCAGGCGCTCAGCCGTAGCTACTTTGGCCGCATTATCCCTAAGGAAAAATCCAACGAGTACTACGGCTTCTTTGACATCTTTGGTCGTTATGCAAGCGTCATGGGCACCTTCCTGGTGTCGGTCGTCACCTCGCTGACCGGCAACCCGTCGCTGGGCGTCCTTTCCATTGGTGTGCTGCTGGTCGTTGGCTTTATGCTGCTGGTCCGCCTGTCCCGCATGACTCGGGCGGCAGAGCATGCCGCATAGGAGCGAGCGGCTATTGTGCCTGTCCACGGTACTCTTTTGGGGTTATCCGCAATAAACATTGCGACTTGCGAGCAATGATTTGCCCAAGTGGGTATGATGGAATCAGCTAGGTCGCGGGGCGTCGCCTGTGTTTGGCGGCGTCCCGTTTTTGTGTTGCAGGGAGGGTAAGGCATGAACGCCACAGTCGTGATTCCAACGTATTGGGCGGGCGATGACGCTTGCGCAAACGCCCCTGGCACCTATGACCATTCGACGCGACTCAACGCCGACAATCCCGAACTCGACCGCTGCCTGGCCTCGCTTGAGCAGGTACGTGACATCCCGCGCATCATCCTTTTGGTGGTCTGTCCCGTTTCTGCCACAGCCGATGTGTCGCTGCACGTGCGCGAGATTGTCGACGCGCATCCCACGCTCAAGGTCACCGTTGTCACCAACACCCAGGCCTCGCGCATTGCAGACCGGGTTGCTCAGATCGCGCCCAAGGGTTCGGGCGAGTGCGTGAGCCTGCGAGGCTACGGTGCCATCCGCAACATGGGGCTAGCCTGTGCCGCTGTGCTGGGGCATGACGCGGTTATCTTTTTGGATGACGATGAGACTGTCATCGACGCCGACTTTATGAAGCGCGCGACCTATGCGTTGGGGCAGCAGACGCGTCAGGGCTTGCCGATCTTGGTCAAGAGCGGTTATTTCTACGATCGCGACGGCTCGCCGCTGGCTCCCACGGACAAGGCGGGCATCTGCCATCGTTGGTGGACCAAGCGCATCGAGTTCAACCGTTGGATGAAAAAGGCGCTCTCGGGCACCCGCATCTCGCGTTCCAACTACGTGTGCGGCGGCCTGATGGCCCTGCACGCCCGCGCCTTTACGCGTGTGGCCTTTGACCCGTTTATCACCCGCGGCGAGGACCTGGATTACCTCTTTAACATGCGCATGTTTGGCTACGACGTGTGGTTCGATAACGAGTGGACCGTGCGCCATCTGCCTCCGGAGTCCGAAAAGCGCTCACCGCGCTTTATGCAGGATGTATACCGTTGGTACTACGAACGGGCCAAGTTGACATTCGCCGAGCATCAAAAGGAGCTCATTCCCGTTACGGCGGCATCGCTCATGCCCTACCCGGGCCCTTGGATTTCGCGCGAGCTCGACGACCGCGTGCGCAAGACCGCTATGGTCCGCAGCGTGTTTACCCGCGAGCATGAGGGCTACCTGCGCATCTGGCGCCATGGTATCGACGAGGCAAAGGCCTATGCGCGCCAAAACGCTGCAAGCTACCTGCGTTTCCAGAGCTTTTGGCCCAAGATCATGGACGGGCTTTGGCGTGACGCACAACTGATCAGTATCCTGGAGGGGGCCGAATGATCGACCGCCGCGCCCAGCGCGATAGTTCAATATCAATCTTTCGCATCATTGCCGTTGCCTGCGCCATTTGCGTGCTGGTGTACTTTATTTTTGCCTTGGTGACCGGTATCGAGCCGATCGCCACGGTGATTGCCTGCGCGCTGCTGTGCATCTTTCTGTGCATCTTTATCTTTTTGACGCTCAATCCCGATTCGGTGCGCTCCCAGTACACCGAGGAGACGCTCTCGGTGGCCTCGGCCATGCTCGAGGACATTAAGGGCGGTCTGACGCAGGAGTCGGCGCGTTTGGTGTGCCGGCGCATTTTGCCCGAGACGCGCGCCATGACGGTGGCCATCACCGACGAGGACAACGTGCTTGCCTGCGCGGGCGAGTTTGAGGAAAAACTGCTGCCCGATACTCCCATCCACACGCTTGCCACACGCTACGTTATCGAACATGGCATCGTGCAGTCGTTCAACCGTATGGTGGATGTCGTGGGCTCGGACGGCTCGCACAACCAAGTCCCCGCCGGCATTATCGCCCCCATCAAGGTGGGCGATCGTACCGTCGGCACGCTCAAGTTCTACTACAAGACCCCGCGCGCCGTCGACCGTACCCAGTATGCGCTTGCCTCGGGCTTTGCCGAGATCTTGTCCACGCAGCTCGCCATCCACGAGCTCGAGGTGCAAAAGGAACTCACGGCGCGCGCCGAGGTGCGTGCGCTGCAGGCGCAGATTAACCCGCACTTCCTGTTCAACACGCTGAACACCATTGCATCGTTTACGCGCACCGACCCGCTGCGGGCCCGCGAACTGCTTCGTGAGTTCTCATCGTTCTATCGTGCCACGCTCGACAACTCGGGATCGCTCATTCCGGTCTCGCGCGAGGTCGCACAGACCAAGCGCTACCTTACCTTTGAGAAGGCCCGCTTTGGCGAGGACCGCGTGCTTGCGACGTTCGATGTGTCCGAGGACGTGGAAGATACGCTGGTGCCGGCGTTCGTGATCCAGCCGATTGTCGAGAACGCCGTACGTCATGGTATGGGCGATGACGACGCCCTGAGGATCGACGTGACCGTTCACCAAGACGGCGAGGATGCAATCTTGATTGCCGTGGCCGATAATGGCGTGGGCATGGATGAGGGTACCGCCGCCAGACTGTTTGACGAGCGCTCTGCCCGTCCCGACGCCAGCTCTCCCCAGGGTGGCGGCGCCGGTGTGGCCATGCACAATATTTCGGAGCGCATCCATCGCTTTTATGGGCCGCACTCCTATACGCGTGTCGAATCGGCGCCGGGCAAGGGCACCAAAGTGCTCCTTCATCTTGATTTGTCAGAGAGCATCTTTGACATTCAAGAGTAAAATAAAAGGCTACGGGCTCAACGTCATGCGACGGATGCCCGGCGTAGTTAGTTGACGAAAGGTTTTATCCCTATGCTGCGTGCGATGATTGTGGATGATGAGGCGCCGGCTCGCTCGGAGCTTCGCTTCCTGCTCGAGCAAACGGGCAAGATCGGCACGATCACGGAGGCGTCGAGCGTCCGCTCCGCCATCGAGATGCTTATGGAAAGTCGCGTGGATGTCGTGTTTCTCGATATCTCGATGCCCGGTGCCTCGGGCCTGCAACTTGCCGAGGCGCTGCATAAGCTCAAAAATCCGCCGGCGATCGTGTTTGTGACTGCGTATAGTGACCATGCGGTCGAGGCATTCGACGTGGATGCCGTCGATTATCTGATGAAGCCGGTCGAAGAGGCTCGCTTGGATCGCGCGATCGAGAAGGTCATGCAACGCGCCAAGCCGGTTACGGACAGCAAGGTGACCATCGAGCGTATCCCGGTGGAAAAGGGCGGCCGCAAGGTGCTCATTCCCGTGGACGACATTCGCTTTATCATGGCTAAGGACGATTACTCCTGCATCTATACCGTCGATGATCGCTTTTTGTCGACGACCTCGCTGGCGCAGTTTGAGGCCAAGCTCTGCGATTTTGGCTTCTTCCGTGTTCACCGCCGCTATATCGTCAACTTGGCGTGCGTCACGGATGTCGAGACGGTGCCCTCGGGTGCCATCCAGCTGGGCATTACGGGCGTCGACGAACGCGTGCCGGTTTCGCGCCGCCGCGTCGTGCCGCTTAAGAAGGCCCTGAGTCTCTAGCACACTGGCCCCGCAGCCCTGTAGACCCATCGTCTGCGGAGCCGTGGGGCCTTTTTGTATGTATCTGCCGAATCGTTTTTTGCGGAAGGGATCCCATGAACAGTGCAAGCGCCAAGCGCATCGACATCATCTCGGACACCCACGGCTATTTATCGCCTGCGCTCTTGGATGAGCTTGAGGGCGCAGACCTGATTATCCACGCCGGCGACCTCACGTCAGAGATGGACTACGAGCACCTATGCACCATCGCCCCCGTGCGGGCCGTACTGGGTAACAACGATTACTACCGCGACTACGGCCCCGATGTAGACCGTCTTGCACTCTTTACCTACGAAGGCCTCAAATTCGCCGTAGCCCACTACCGCGAAGACCTTCCGGTGGGATCCGTAGACGTAGCCATCAACGGCCACACCCACGTAACCAAAGAAGCCCAAGTGGGCCGTTGCTTAGTCCTCAACCCGGGCAGCGCCAGCTACCCCAGAGGCACCCGAGGCCCCACCATGGCCAGAATGCTAGTAAAAGACGGCAAGATCATAAGTACCAAGTTTATTGACCTAGACTAACCGCAACAAAAACGGGGGATGCACAATGCGTCCCCCGTTTTTCTTTAAGCCAAAGGCCGAAGTTCAACAAGATCCATCAGGCCAACCCCGCCGAAGAGCACGCGGGCTAGCCGCGCAGCGGCGCACGCCCGCAAAACTGGTTGAATAATGTGACGGCAGGGAGGGTCTCCGGGGCTGAGGGCGGGGGTTAAGTTTGTCGCGAGTTCCGCACGCAAAGGAAAGCACTTAATGTGCTTTCCGTCTTGCGCAGG
>CALLRY010000174.1:0-1750 GCA_938014285.1 uncultured Collinsella sp.
CGCGGGCTTGTCGAGCGTAAACTTCTCAACCGCCTCCTGATTGGCGCAAAAGTCCTCGTACGCACGCTGATCCTCGGCATTGCCAAACAGCTCGGCATCATCAATCTGGGGCATGGTCATACCTTTCGTGTTAGTCATTCCGTCCTCTTATACCAAAAAGACGGCCCTCCAAACGGAGCGACCGTCTTTTGCGGAGATTATTTTGGCGATATGGTCAGGCGACCAATCAGCTTTATGGGATAGAGCAACATCCCATAAAGGGTTTTCCAAGTGCCCGAGATTGCCCCGAAAGAGGAGCGCCGCGTACTAAATGTACGCAAGCGACGGTTTGAGGGGCAAGGTCGGGTGCTTGGGAAAGCCTCTAGTGCCTAAAATGTCTGGCGCCCGTGAAGACCATCGCAATACCATGCTCGTTGCAGGCCTGGATGCTCTCGTCGTCGCGCTTGGAGCCGCCGGGCTGGATGATGCAGGTCACACCATGCTCGGCAAGTACGTCGACGTTGTCGCGGAACGGGAAGAATGCATCGCTTGCGCAGGCAAAGCCGCCCTTCTCCACACCCTCGCGCTCACAGAAGTCCTCGGCGCGCTCGCAAGCAAGCAGCGCAGAATCCACGCGGTTGGGCTGACCGGGGCCCATGCCAATGCCGGCCTTGCCCTTGGAGACCAGGATGGCGTTGGACTTAACGCCCTTGCAGACCTTCCAGGCAAACTCGAGCTCGGCCATCTCGGCGTCGGTGGGCTTGCGGTCGGTGGGGAACGTAAAGGTCGCGGGATCCTCGGTCACGTGGTCGACTTCCTGCACCAGCATGCCACCGTCGACGGAGCGCAGCTCCACCTGGGCGCCGTGGTCCACGCCGCCGGCAGCCAGCACGCGCAGGTTGGGGCGCTTAGCCATGCGTTCGAGTGCCTCATCGGTGTAGCTCGGGGCGATGATGACCTCGACGAACTGCTTGTTCTGATCGGCAAAGTGCTCAACCAAATCAAAGGGAACCTCGCGGTTGCAGGCGATGATGCCGCCGAAGGCGCTCTTGGGATCGCAGGCGAAGGCGCGGTCGTAGGCGGCCGTGATGTCCTCGGCCACGGCGGAGCCGCAGGGGTTCTGATGCTTGAGGATCACGCAGGCAGGCTCGTCGAACTCGCGGACCAGGTTCCAGGCGGCATCGGCATCCAGATAGTTGTTATAGCTGAGCGGCTTGCCCTGGATCTGCTCGGAGCCCACGAGCGGGAACTGCGAGCTCGCGGTGTTCTCGCAGCCCTCGGCAAAGCGATAGACCGTAGCCTTCTGCTGCGGGTTCTCGCCATAGCGCAGGTCGTCGACCTTCTCCAGCGAGATCTCGAGCTTGGCAGAGGTGTCCGCCACGTCGCTTGCCTGGGCGGCAAGCCAACGGGAGATGGCCGTGTCGTAGGCGGCGGTGGTCTGGTAGACCTTCACCTGCAGACGACGACGGGTGGAAAGCGTGGTGCAGCCACCGGTCTCGCGCATCTCGGCCAGGACGGCATTATAGTCGGCCGGGTCGGAGATGACGGTAACGCTCGCGGCGTTCTTGGCGGCAGATCGCAGCATGGAGGGGCCACCGATATCGATGTGCTCGATGGCATCCGCAAAGGTGACCTCGGGGTTGGCGACGGTCTTCTCGAACTCGTACAGGTTGACGACGACCAGGTCGATCAGCTTAATGCCGTGCTGAGCGGCCTCCTGCATGTGCTGCTCGGAATCGCGACGGGCCAGCAGCGCACCGTGAACCTTGGG
>CALLRY010000175.1:0-20188 GCA_938014285.1 uncultured Collinsella sp.
GCCGGTGCTGCGGGCATGTTTGCCGCGGTGACGGTTGATATTGAGTGTGCGGCGCTGGGTGAGCTTGGCGTGAATATGGCCGACGAAGCGCTGGTTGAGGAGCTGGCCGCCGCCGTGTTGACCCGCGTGGGCGCCTGGGCGGTTGCCGCCAACACGCCGCAGGGCGCCGCGGGCCCGCTGGCTCCGGTGCTGGGCGAGTACTTTGACATGGTGCCACTGCTGGGTCGTCAGGTCGCGGCGGTGTCGCCCAACGGTCTGCCGCTCGCGGTGGGCGTGTTTGCGGGCCTGGACATCTGGGGCCGCGCGACCATCAAGACCGATGCCGGCGAGCAGGAGTTTCCGCCCGAGGCCGTACGAATTCGCGGGCTGTAGCGCGAGGCACCAGCGCTCAAAGACAACGATGACAACAAGACCCTCCTCGGCCTGCGCCGGGGAGGGTTTCGCCTATCTGGGGAATGGGTTGCCAGCGCCCTATTCCTCAAAACTGAAAATTTTTCGATTTTGAGGAATAGGCTTGGCGAGCCTTTGCGGGGACTGTGGCATCGGGCGTGCTCGACTTAAGCCCCTGCTCTATCCCAGCTCCTGCATGCGGCGGTAGATTTCGCAGATACCCTTGATGGTGAGCTGTCCGTCGACCACGTCGAAGGCATCGGTCGAATCGGCGACGATACTGGCGAGACCGCCCGTGGCGATAACGGTGGCATCGTCGCGGCCCAGCTCGCGCTTCATGCGCGCGACCAGGCCTTCGGCCATGGCGGCGGCGCCCATCACGGCGCCGACCTTGATGCATTCCTCGGTGTCACGGCCGATGGCGTGCTCGGGCGCCTCGAGCGGCACGCTGGCGAGCTTGGCGGCACGGGCAGCAAGCGCGTCCATGGAGATGCGAATGCCCGGCGCAATCGCTCCGCCAATGTAATAACCGTCCTCATCGATGACGTCGATATTGGTCGCGGTGCCAAAGTCCACCACGATTGCCGGCGCGTCGTAGAAGGTCTCGGCAGCGACGGCGTTGGCGATGCGGTCGGCACCAACGGCCTGGGGGCGCGCCGCCCGCAGCTTGGTCACGGCGGCCGTCTGCGGCCCGATGACGATGGCGTCCGCGGCAATGCGGTTGGCCACGGCGTGCCACTCGCGCGAGAGCTGCGGCACCACGCCGGCAAAGGCGATCGCGTCGACCGCGCCGAGCGAGAGGTCGTACATCTTAAAGAAGCCCATCAGGCGCACATGGATCTCGTCGGCGGTATAGGAGCGGTCGGTGGGCATGCGCCACGACTGCACCAGCTCGTCTCCGTCAAACAGGCCCATGGCCGTCTGCGTGTTTCCCATATCGATAGCGAGCAGCATGTCTACTCCAGGTGTCGGCGTAAAAGGACGCGCACCATTGTATACGTGCCGTCGGCGGCGCTAGGCTGCGATTCGTTCACGGCGATAGGGGCTGATGGGTTTTAAATATGAAGGAATTATGCTCTACGAGATTTTCCTTGCCGTCCACCGAACTCCCGCGTAATATTCTTTCTTGCGCACATGAGGCGCCCAGACATTGCGGGGTGGAGCAGTCTGGTAGCTCGCCGGGCTCATAACCCGGAGGTCGTAGGTTCAAATCCTGCCCCCGCGACCAAGAAATTGCAGCTCGTCGGCCTAGCCGGCGAGTTTTTTTGTTATTTCGGGACCGTGTTTTCGGTCCAATTCTCGGCCTCTCAAACAAAATCTCGATCTGTAACATCTAGACCCGATTTGGGCGGCTAGGTGTTACAGATCGAGATATACCGGTGGGTTGGGTCGTGTTTGTCTAAATCTGTAACACGAGGGACGGATTTTGCCGAGTTGTTGTTATAGATTGAGATTTTCTAGCAGGCGGGTTTGGTTTGTCTCGATCTGTAACAGTAAGACCCAGTTTTGCCGCGTAACTGTTACAGATTGAGACAAACCGACGGGCCGCCCTGCCCCATCCACCTGCCGCTACCTGCCGTCCGCCGATTTCCGTTGCGCTGTTGTATTCCCATGCCATATCCTCTAGACAACTACGCGGCAACATCGCCGCCGCGCCTACAAGAGAGGAATGTCCATGACCGCACCTGCATCCAAGCTGCTCCAGCCCATTACGATTGGCCCCCTTGAGCTCAAGAACCGCATTATGTTTCCGCCGCTGACCACCGGCTACGAGGAGCGTGACGGTTCCATCGGCGAGCGCAGCCTGGCTTTTTACGAGCGCTTGGCCCGTGGCGGCGTGAGCTACATCGTCATCGGCGACGTCGCTCCCGTCATGACCGCAAGCCCCACGCCCAAGCTGGCGACCGACGCCCAAATCCCCACGTTTAAGGCCCTGGCCGATGCCGTCCACAAGCACGGCGCCAAGGTCGCGCTGCAGCTGTTCCACCCCGAGTACGACGTGCCCGGTGTCGGCCGCATGGTCATGGGATCCATGGCCGCCGCCAAGGCCGCGCAGGAGGCCAAGGCCGCCGGCGACGAGGAGACCTTTGCCGCCAAGATGGCCGAGTCTAACGAGATCCGCAACCAGGCCTACGCCAAGCTGCACCACGACATGCAGCACTTTGTGAACGAGGCGAGTGTGGAGCAGCTCACCCAGATCAAGGAGGCTATCGCCGCCTCGGCCGCTCGCGCGCAGCAGGCCGGGATCGATGCCATCGAGGTCCACGGCGACCGCCTGGTAGGTTCGCTGTGCTCGGCCATCCTCAACCAGCGCACCGACGAGTACGGCGGCTCGTTCGAGAACCGCGTTCGCTACGCGCTGGAGGTCGTCGCTGCCATTAAGGAAGCCGCGCCGCAGCTGATGGTGGAGTACAAGCTCCCCGTGATCATGGAGAACCCCGACGGCACGCCGCGCGGCAAGGGTGGCCTGCAGCCCGACGAGGCCTGCGAGTTCGCCAAGCTGCTCGAGGGTGCGGGCATCGATATGATTCAGGTCGCACAGGCCAACCACACCGGCAACATGGGCGACACCATTCCGCCCATGGGTGCCATGCCCTACAACTGGACGCTGCCCGTGGCCGAGCGCGTCAAGGCCCTGGTCTCCGTGCCGGTGGCAACCGTGGGCCGCGTGGTTTCGGTCGAGGCCGGCGAGAAGATTCTGGAAGACGGCGCCGCCGACATCATCGCCTATGGCCGCTCGCTCATGTGCGACCCCGACATTGCGCTGAAGGCCGCCACGGGTGAGCCCATCCGCGAGTGCCTCAACTGCAACAAGGGCTGCGTCGATGCGATTCAAAACCGCAAGTACATCTCGTGCGTGCTCAATGCCGAGAACGGCGACGAGGCGACCATCGCTATCAAGCCGGGCGAGGGCGACAAGAAGATTGCCGTGGTGGGCGGCGGTATTGCCGGCCTGGAGGCCGCGCGCGTGGCGGCCAAGCGCGGCTACGACGTGACCGTCTACGAGGCGAGCGATCATCTGGGCGGCCAGATTGTGCTGGCGGCCGCGCCTCCGCGTAAGGATGAGATCATGCGCTCGGTCGAGTACTACGAGAAGATTCTGCCCGGCCTGGGCGTTAAAGTTGAACTCAACCATGCCGCCAGCCCCGCGGATCTCAACGCCGCCGACGCCGCGATTGTGGCAGTGGGCGCGCACGACGTGGTCATCCCCGTTCCGGGTGCCGATTCGGACAAGGTTGTCTCGAGCTGGGACGTGCTGGCCGGCAAGGTGGAGCTTACGGGCCGTGTCGCTGTCATTGGCGGCGGCCTGGTGGGCACCGAGACTGCCGAGTACCTGCTGCAGCACGGTTGCGAGGTGGCGATTGTCGAGATGCTCGACAAGATTGCCGCAGGCGAGTCCGAGACCATTCTGCCGCTGATCATGAGCGACTTTGCAGAGCACAACGTGGAGCAGCACGTTAAGACCCGCCTGACCGCCATTACCGACGAGGGCGTGGAGGCCATTCGCACCACCGAGGACGGCGCCGAGGAGCCGGTGAAGATCGCCTGCGATTACGTGGTGATGGCCGTGGGCTCCAAGGCCAACGCGTTTGACCTGGATGGCGTGACGGTGCCCGTGACCTGCGTGGGCGACTGCTCGGGTGAGCGCACCGCCGACATTGCGAGCGCCATTCGCACGGCGTATCACGCGGCCAACGAGCTGTAGTTGAACATCGCGGCCAGGCGGGGCGGTAGCACGGATCCGTCTCGCCCGGCTGTGTCCCGTCGGGTGTCAACCGGTGCGGGGCCTGCAAGCGCAGCAGGTCCCGCCCTTTTTGTTTTGCTCCGATGAATGGCAATGCGCGGTAATCATGAGGAGTGAGAACGTCTACTGCCTTGCAGATCACTCAAAATTATTGGGGGAGGGGTTAATAACTATATCCTCTATACCAAAGGACATAAAGAGATGCCAACTTTGTTGACAAGCGAATGACGATTGGCTGCGAGTCAGCTACCAGCGTAAATAATCGATAAAGAAATGTCGTAATTTGGTGCCAAATGTCCAGATAACACCGCGTCTACTTTAATTAACTGCTTTGAGCAAACAGTAAAATGCTACTATCTAACTTGCACGTAAGAAAGCAGATTAACGGCTAAGGCTAAGAAGTGGCAGGTATGTCGGAAGCAACTAGGACTCGCACGCATGCGCCCGAGGTTAGGCAGCGCGCCGTCGAGATCCTCCAAGAGGGGGTCGGTCATCGCGCTCTCGCCGCGGAGCTTGGCATTCCCCAGGCCACGGCTCGTCAGTGGGCCCGCGCGTATGCCGTGGGCGGTGCCGACGCCGTTCTCAATGCCGGTTCGCATCATCACACCTATTCGTACGACGTAAAGCTCGCTGTGGTTAAGGACCGTCTGGAAAACGGCTTGACGGTTCGCGAGGCCATGATCAAGCACAAGATTCCCAGCGAGTCTTCGGTCAAGGCTTGGTGCCGTCAGTACCGCGAGAGCGGTGAGTCCGCACTGGTCGATAAGCCGCGCGGTCGCAAGCCGCGCGTTAAAAAGGCGGAATAGCAAACGGGATGGTGCGCCCACAGGGGCGCATTTTTCTTGCCGCCCCTCTGCTCCAATGCAGACAGACTCCTTACCCCGTACACCTAAAACTCCCCAGTTGACCGAAAACCTGCCGCTGCTGCTCCTCAATTGAGCTATAACGTTAAACAATTGCAGCGTTTTTGCATGGGGGAGTGATGGTATGACGCTACTGTATTTCCTTACCCTGTTTCCGCTGGTACCGGCGCTGGGCATGCTGCTCGCGCGCGGTGACCGCGCCCGCGATGCGGTGGGACTCATAGGCTCCGGCATTATTATGGCGGTGACAGTTGTAGTCGCCGTCATGTTTTTTGGCACGGGTCCGCAGAGCTTTGAGGTTGCCCCCGACACCTCGCATGTGCTCTCGATCATCAGCTCCGTCATCGACGTCATCCTGTGCGCCGTAATCCTGTACAACGCGTACAAATATAGGAACGCGCTCACCACGGTGCTCGGCATAGTCCAGCTGGTGGGTTCGCTCGCCTTTGCGGCCATGACGTTGCCCGCGGCCGAGGCCGTCACGGCGACACCGCTCTACCTGGACTACATGAGCGTGATCATGGTCCTCGCCGTCGGCATCGTCGGCAGCCTAATCTGCGTGTATGCCTTGGGTTATATGAAGGACTTCCAGGCCCATGACGAGCACGAGGCCGCGCTGTGCGGGCAGACCGCGCCCGACCGTCGCCCGCAGTTCCTGGCGCTTATGTTCCTGTTCCTCTCGGCCATGTTCGTCATCGTGACGAGCGACAACCTTGAGTGGCTGTTCTGCGGCTGGGAAATCACCACCGTGTGCTCGTTCCTTATGATTGGCTACACGCGCACGCCCGAGGCCATCAAGAACGCCTTTACCCAGATCATTCTCAACATGCTGGGCGGCATCGCGTTTTTGGCCGGACTCATGTATCTGCACGTTAACGGCATGCCGCTGACCATCTCGGGCATGATCGAGCTTGCCGGCGCCGGAACCGCGCAATCCGCGCTGCTGGTGATGCCGGTCGTCCTGCTGTCGCTCGCCGCACTCACCAAGGCCGCACAGATGCCGTTCCACACGTGGCTGTTGGGTGCCATGGTTGCCCCCACGCCCACGAGCGCCCTGCTGCACTCGTCAACCATGGTCAAAGCCGGCGTGTTCCTGATGGTCAAGCTGAGCCCGCTCTATGCCATCTATCCTGTGACCGGCTTTATGGTCACGAGTGTGGGTGCCATCACGTTTTTGCTCGCTGCCCTCATGGCCATCTCGCAGAGCAACGCCAAACGCGTGCTCGCGTACTCCACCATTTCCAACTTGGGCCTCATCAGTGCCTGCTTGGGTGTCGGCGCGCCCGAGGCCGTATGGGCGGCCATCTTCCTGATCCTGTTCCACACGGTGGCAAAGTCGCTGCTGTTCCTGTGCGTGGGCACGGCCGAGCATCATATCGGCAGCCGCGATATCGAGGACATGGACGGCATGTTCAGCCGCATGCCGCACCTGACGCGCCTGATGATGCTGGGCATCATGGGCATGTTTGTGGCGCCGTTTGGCATGCTCGTGTCCAAGTGGGGCGCCCTGGTGGCGTTCGCGCAGACCGGCAACGTGCTCATGATCATGGTGCTTGCCTTTGGCTCGGCCGCGACGTTCTTCTTCTGGGGCAAGTGGCTTGCCAAGCTTTCGGGCGTCGACCCCACGGCTCAAAACGTTGAGGTCAATGTCCATAAGACCGAATGGATGGCCCTCAACACCATCGCCGCGCTGCTGATTCTGTGTTGCGTGGCGTTCCCGGTTATCTCGAGCGGTCTGGTGTCGCCTTACTTGGCCATGGTGTTTGGCCGCGTGCCGTACGTTATTGGCAAGGACGCCATGTATCTGATGGTGGTTATCGTGGCTTTTATTGCCGTGGTGTTGCTGACTTCATTCCGCGTGAGCAACAAACCGCATGTAAACGTATATCTTTCGGGTGTGGGAACCGACAAATATCGCCATTTCCGCGGCTCGATGGGACACGAGGTAAAGGCCGAAAAGCGCAATTGGTACTCGGAGGACGCCCTTGGCGAGAAGCGTATTGGCCCCGCGGGTAGCGTCGTGTGCTGCAGCATTATCTTGTTTGCGCTGCTGTGTTGCGCATGGATTGGGCCCGAGAGACTTGCCATGAGTGCGCCCTCGGTGCTGCGCGGCAAGTATTTTGAAGGTTCGGGTGTCGTGGGCATTTTTATTGGCACCGTGGCGTTTGCCCTGCTGGCGCCGCTTGTGGGCGGCCTGATCGACGGCCTCGACCGCAAACTTTCGGCCCGCATGCAGGGCCGAGTGGGCCCGCGCCTGCTCCAGCCATTCTACGACGTTGCCAAGCTGCTGCGCAAAGCCCCTGCCAGCGTAAACACCATGGACGATACCTATATGGCGTGCGCGCTCATCTTTACCGTGGTGGGCGGTGGCATCTTTGTGTCGGGCTCCAACACGCTGCTGTGCGCTTTTATGGTGACGCTCGCCGCGATCTTTGTGGTGCTGGCGTCCGCCTCGACGCAAAGCCCGTTTGCCCAGGTTGGCGCCGATCGTGAGTTGCTGCAGGTTATGAGCTACGAGCCCGCCGTTCTGCTGATGAGCGTGGGCCTGTATCTTGCCACTGACAGCTTCGATTCCATTGCCGTGACGGGGCAGTCGGCCCCCATCATCGTGTACAGCGCACCCATTTTCCTCGCGCTGCTCGCGGTGCTTACCATCAAGCTGCGCAAGTCGCCGTTTGACCTTTCGTACTCGCATCACGCGCATCAGGAGATTGTCCAGGGCGTCGCCACCGAGATGAGCGGCGGCACGCTGGTCAAGATGACCCTTATGCACTGGTGCGAGACCGTGCTGTTTTTGATGTGGGTGGGCATGTTCTTTGTTTGGGACAACCCGGTGAGCTGGGTGGTCGCCCTGGTCGTGATGGCTGCGACGTACTTTGTCGAGGTGCTGATCGACAACACCTTCGCCCGTAGCACCTGGCGCAGCTGCTTTAGGCTCGGATGGGGCGTGGCGCTGGTGTTTGGCCTGCTCAACCTTATGCCCATCCTCGTCGACGTGTTTATTTAGGAGGCGGCATCCATGGATCATAAAATGTCGCGCTCGCCGTGGGTCATTCATTACGACGGCTCGAGCTGCAACGGATGCGATATCGAGGTGCTGGCCTCGCTCACGCCGCTGTTCGATGCGGAGCGCTTTGGCGTGGTCAACACCGGCAACCCCAAGCATGCGGATATCTTTTTGGTGACGGGGTCGGTCAATGCCCAGAACCTGCCCGTCGTGCGCCAGATCTACAGCCAGATGCTCGAGCCCAAGTGCGTGGTGGCGTGCGGCATTTGCGCGTGTTCGGGCGGCGTATTCCGCGATGCCTATAACGTGATCGGCGGCGTGGACCGCGCGATTCCCGTGGACGTGTATGCGCCCGGGTGCGCCATTCGTCCCGAGACCGTGATCGATGCCATCGTGGAGGCGTGCGGCATCCTTGATCAGAAGGAGGCCGTGATGCGCGCCGGCGGTGACCCGCTTACCGTGGGCGGCGCTGCTACCTGGGATGGCGGCGTCGAGTTGGGCGAGGACGGGTTCGTGGCTGCAGCTGGGGCCGGGGCTGACGGTGCCGGTGACGCGCCTGCCGAGAAACCCGCAGCGCCCGTCGCTGCAAAGGAGGCCGAGTAATGCAAAAGGCTATCTATGCCACCGTTGGGATCGACGAGCTTCTGTCGCATGTCCAGGCGCTCAAGGGCGTCGGCGCGCGCTTTGTGCAGATGCATGCCGAGCGCTGTGTGGACGACGGATCGTATCGCCTGGTCTATACGTTTATCAACGTCCGCGCTGCTCAGGAGAATATTGCGCAGGACGGCAGCTATGCGATCGAGAACCTGGTGGTTGAGGGAATTGATCAGTATCAGGAGATTCCGTCCATCAGCTCGTACTATCCGGCGGTATTTCCGTTTGAGAACGAAGCGCACGACCTGTTTGGGCTTGCCATCACCGACATGCAGATCGACTTTAAGGGCTTTTTCTACCAGGTCTCGACTGCCGAACCCATGAGCGTTATCACGCCCGAGGTGAAGGCCGCACGCGAGAAGGCCATGAAGGTCCGTGCCGCCGCCGAGGCCAAGGCGCGCAAAGCCGCGGCCGAAAAGGCCGCCGCGGCTGCGGCTACTGCAGGGGAGGGTGCTGCGAGCGCCGGCGACGCCGCGGGCGCCGCTGCTCAGCCCGCTGCGGCTGCCGGCTCCGATGCTCAGCACGATGAGGCCGCTGCGAAGGCCGCGCTCAAGGCTGCCGAGATGGAGGCAAAGCTCGCTGCCATGGATCCCGAGAAAGCGGCCAAGGTCCGCGCGGCGCTTGCCGCCAAGGCCGCCCGCGACAAGCAGAAAAAGGAGGCGTAAGGCCCATGGCACATCGCTCCGTTATTCCGTTTGGCCCGCAGCACCCGGTGCTGCCCGAGCCGCTTCATCTGGACCTGGTGATCGAGGACGACCGCGTCATCGAGGCAATTCCGCAGATCGGCTTTGTGCACCGCGGACTCGAGAAGCTCACCGAAAAGCGTGATATGCACCAGTTTGGCTACATCGCCGAGCGCATCTGCGGCATCTGCGCCGTGGGCCACAGCTGCGGCTATGCCAGCGCCTGCGAGCGCATGCTCGACATCGAGGTGCCCGGCCGCGTGCAGTATATCCGCACCATTCTGCACGAGCTTTCGCGCATTCACTCGCATCTGCTGTGGCTGGGCCTGCTCGCCGATGCCTTTGGTTTCGAGGCACTGTTCTATCGTTCGTGGACCCTACGCGAGCAGATTCTTAAGATCTTTGAGAGCACCTGCGGCGGCCGCGTGATCCTTTCGATTAACGAGATCGGCGGCCTTAAACACGACATTGAGGACTCCGAACTGGCGGGCATTGTCCAGACGCTCGATGCCATGCGTCCTGACTACGAGGCCTTGGTGCATACGTTTTTGGACGACAATAGCTGCGGCGAGCGCCTGCACGGCGTGGGCGTGATCAGCAAGAAGGACGCGCTGGATCTGTCGATGGTCGGCCCGTTCGGTCGCGCCTCGGGCGTGGATTACGACGTGCGCATGTTTGGCGACGGCGCCTATGCTGATCTGGCCGCGTTTGAGCCTATCGTTGCTAGCGATGGCGACTGCTATGCCCGCTGCCAGGTGCGTTGTGCCGAGGTCACGCAGGCCATGGATATTATCAAGGAGCTTGTGGGCAAGATTCCGCACGACGGTATCGGCGGGCGCACCAAGCTCACGCCGGCCGACGGTGCGCGCGGCGAGGTTGTGATTGAGCAGCCGCGCGGCGAGGCGTATTACTATGTGCGCGGCAGCGGCACCAAGAACCTGGACCGTTTTCGCGTGCGAACGCCGACGTCGCAAAACCTGGCGGGTCTGACGCATGCGCTGCAGGGCGTGCTCCTTGCCAACGTGCCCATGATTATCCTGACCATCGACCCCTGCATTAGCTGCACGGAAAGGTAGGCGCGGCATGAGTTTACTGACATTTGCCAAGACGGCCTTGGGTTCTATGGTCAAGCAGCCGGTAACGGTGTGCTATCCGCAGGAGAAGCTCGCGGTACCCGAGCGCTTGCGCGGACATATCGTTAACGACATGGACGTGTGCATTTGCTGCGGCATGTGCGCGCGTCGCTGCCCGGCGGGCGCGCTCGATCGCAAGGGTGGAACGTGGTCGATCGACCCGTATGCCTGCGTGGTGTGCGGTGAGTGCATCGAGAGCTGCCACAAGTACTGCCTGACTATGGACACCGCCCGCACCCCAGTCGCAGCGGACAAGACTCCCACAGTAGAAACCAAGCCGGAGTAACGCTGGGATAGAACTGGAATAGGGGCCGGTGGGGCAATTTTGCCCCACCGGCCCCGCGCTTAAACGCGCGGTTGTGCCGTCGCGAACAAAACTATGCCGGATTACTACGATAAATCGCCCACCTCCAACCACACCGCATTTGGCAAAATCAAAACCGCAGGTAGACGGCTTGTAGTTTTGCGAAAAAATCACGCGTGGTCGGGAATCTCGTTTTTATCGTAGTAAACCGGCATAGTTTTGAAATGACACCATATTCGTAACAGCACTTGATCTCCCGTGGACAGAGGGAAACGGATCATTTTGGCCTCGCGAGGACATCCGTGTGGCCCGTTCGCCATGAAATGGGCCTATCTACTACGTTTGGGCGGTGGCCCTCAACCACGGCAAAAAATGCGAAAAGAAAACCGCAGGTAGAACGCCTGCGGTTTTCTGGAAAACGGGGGTATGGTCAAGGGTATCGAGTCAAACGTAGTAGATGGGCAGGTTTCGTGGCGAGCGGTTCCGGGTGATTCCTTGGGGACGGAGGAAAGCGGATCATTTTGGTCCCGCGAGGCTTGCGGAGGCGCTCGTGCAGAGCCGCTCGGACAAAACTATGCCGGTTTACGGGGCTAAGTCACGCGCTCCCAACCATGCCGATATCCGTGAAAATAAAACCGCAGGTAGACAAGCCGTCATTTTGCAGAAAACGCGGGTATGGATGGGGGTCCTGAGTTTAGCCCCGTAAACCGGCATAGTTTTGAAATGGTATTAAATCGGTGGCATCCATTTTGCTATGCCGGGGCGGTCAGTCGTTGGGCAACTACCCTCGCAGGTAGGCAATGGCGATTTGCGTGCGGTTGCGTAGGCCCATTTTGGCAAGGATCGAGCTGATGTGGTTGCGCACGGTGCCTTCGCCCATATAGGCGGTGGCGGCAATCTCCTTGTTGTCGAGGCCGCGGGCGATGAGCTCGGCGACTTCGAACTCGCGGTCGGTTAGGCTGGCGAAGGCCGCGGGCCGGCGGGTCGCGCCGGCCTCGACGTCCGCCCCATCAAAATCGATGTCCTCGATTGCCTTTCCCTCGAGCACACGTTTGCCGTCCATGACCTGCGCCAACGCTGGCGGAATGGCGGCGACATCGGTCTTGATCAGGTAGCCGCGGGCGCCCAGTTTGAGCGCCGACACAATGTACTCGTCATCCGAGAACGTCGTCAGAAACACCACGCGCGCCGAAGGGTCGCGCTCAAGGATCTCGCGTGCCGCCGAAAGTCCGTCACGCCCCGGCATCTGAATGTCGAGCAGTGCGATATCGGGCGCGTGTTCGGCATAGAGCGAAACCGCATCGTTGCCGTTGGCACCGGTGCCCACCACTTCGATCTGCGGCTGGGCGCCCAGGATAATCTTGAGCGAATCGACCACCAAGCGGTCGTCGTCGACAACGATGAGCCTCATCGGTCCTCATCTACTTGCTGTTTGGGAACGGTGGCAAACACGCGCCAGCCGCCGGCGCTGGCACGCGGGCCGGCGGTGAAGGTGCCGCCAAGTGCCTCGATGCGCTCGCGCATGGAGGCGAGCCCCATGCCCTCCGCGGCGCCGCGGCTGCTTGCTTGGACCCCGCCCGCGCCATCGTCGGTAACGATGAGCTGGTAAAACGACGGATGCTCCATGCATCGTACGGTGACGGTCTGGGCGCAAGCGTGGCGCATGGTGTTGGAGAGCGCCTCGCGCAGGACCGCCGCAAAGCAGTTGGCGACGTTTGCGGGCGCATGTTCGGCCAAAACTTCAAGCTCAATCTGCGGGCCGCCGTCCGAGCGCGCCTTCAACAATACGTTCGAGCTGCACGGAAAGGTCGACGGCGTTGTCGTTGAGCGCGTGGACGCTGGCGCGCACAAGCTGGAGCGCCTCGTCAACCGTGCGTTTGACGTCGGCGAAATCGGCGGCGACGCCGGGCTCGTCGGCATGGACTACGCGCAAGGCTTCGGCTTGCAGTGAGGCGCGCGTGAGCTGGTGGCCCACGTTATCGTGGATCTCGCGCGCGATGCGGGCGCGTTCGGCGAGCGTCGCGAGCTCGACTTCGTAGTCCTGGCGGTCGGCAAGATCGCGGTTGCGTGCTTCGAGCGCCAGAGCACGTTCCTGCAGCTCGTCGCGGGTGCGGTGCATGCGCCGCTGCTCGCGCTCCAACTGGGCGGTACGTAGCGATAGCAAGGTGGCGGCAACCGAAAGGATGGCGGTCAGCAGGAGCGTTCGGGCGGTGAGCTCGTCGGCGCGAAGGTCCGCGACGAGCGCAAAGGTAAAGACGGAGCCAATGCTCAGTGCGATCCAGGCACGCTCACGGTGCACGCGTCGCGCGATGTCATAGAGTGCGAGAGGCGCAAACGGCACAAACGGCGGCACGAAGACAGCCGCGATGATGCAGGCGTAGCTCGCGGCCTCGCTTGTGCGGCGCGTGCGTTCCTTCTGCGCAAGCTCGGCCAGCGAGGTGGCAATAACACCAAGGCAAAACGCCGCGACCAGGCGAGCGTCCACAGCAAGGCCCATAGCGGCCGCAATGCAGCACGCCAACACAATCGATTTGTCGAAAAGCCTGTTCATACGGGTATTGTACGCGATGCTGCACGCGGGGGAGGGGCCGCCTGCGCAACCGTGACATTCCTCCCACGCGGCAAAGCGGGGACGTCGACAGGGCGCACGGCCAAGCTCCGCACTCGTGACAAAGCTCACTGGCGCGCGCCGGCGGCTCCTGCGATGATGCAATCGTACCGGGCCGCAATCAACAGAAGGGCCGCCTCATGACAGACATCGTCCACGTCGAAAACCTCGTCAAGCGCTATGACGACCTTATCGCGCTTGACCACTTTAACCTGAGCATCGCCCGCGGCGAGATCTTTGGCCTGCTGGGCCCCAACGGCTCGGGCAAGACCACGTCCATCAACTGCATTCTGCAGCTGCTCGCCTACGACAAAGGCGCCATCGAGCTGTTCGGCGAGCCCATGACGCCCGCCCGCTACGACCTCAAGCGCCGCATCGGCGTGGTGCCGCAGCAGGTGGCGGTATTCGACGAGCTTACGGTGCGCGAGAACATCGACTATTTCTGCAGTCTCTACGTTAACGACCGCAAGCGCCGCCGCGCGCTCGTGGACGAGGCGATTGACTTTGTCGGGCTGGGTGACTTTACCAAGTTCCGCCCCGGCAAGCTCTCGGGCGGCCTGGCGCGCCGCCTCAACATCGCCTGCGGCATCGCGCACAAGCCCGAGCTCATCTTTTTTGACGAGCCCACGGTGGCGGTCGACCCCCAGAGCCGCAACGCCATCCTGGAGGGCATCTGCCGCCTGCGCGACGAGGGCGCCACGGTGGTGTATACCAGCCATTACATGGAGGAAGTCGAGCAAATCTGCAGCCGCATCATGATCATGGACGGCGGCCGCGTGCTGGCGCAGGGCACCAACGACGAGCTCAAGCGCATGATACAGATGGGCGAGCGCGTGACCGTCGAGGTCGGCGCCGTCGAGCCCGCCACAGTCGAGCGGCTGCGCGCCCTCGAGCATGTGCTTGCAGTCGAGCTGTCCGGCGGCGAGCTCGTCTGCACCTGTGAGGCGAGCCCGCACAATCTGGTCGACATCCTCGACACACTGCGCGCCGCCGACGTGGCACTCGGCCGCGTGTGGAGCGAGCCGCCGACCCTCAATGACGTGTTCCTCGAGATCACCGGCCGCGAGCTGCGCGACTAGGGGGCAGTCATGTTCAACACCATCATCACCACGGTCAAGACGCTGCTGCGCCGGCCGAGCACGTGGGTCTGGGGCGCTCTCTTTCCCATTGCGCTTTCCACGATGTTCATGTTTATGTTTGCGAATCTGAGCTCCGACGGCACGGTCGACCCGGTGCCGGTTGCCGTCGTGGCGGATGAGGCTTGGGACGCCTCGACCTTTAAGGACGTGGCGACGTCGCTTGCCAAGGAAGGCGACGACCAACTGCTCGAGATCCACGAGTACGAAGACTTGGCTGCCGCGCGCAAAGCGCTCAAAGCCGGCGAGGTCGCGGGCATCTATACGGTCGACGCTGCGGGCACGCCCAAGCTCACGCTGCTATCGAGTTACGACGGCTCACGTGCGTCGTCGGTGCTCACCGACCGCAGCATTCTGGAGATGGTGGCAAGCTCGTATACGCAAAATGCCGAGCTCATGCGCCAGATTGCCCAGGACAATCCGGCGGCGCTCGCCGACCCGGAGGCGGTTGCGCGCGCCCTGTCGCTCGAGGGCGGCACCCGTCGCGTGAGCCTGACGCGCACCACGCCCGATGGCACGGTCATCTACTACTATGCGCTCTTTGGTCTGGTGGCGATGATGTCTGCCGAGTTTGCCGCCTTGAGCGTCGTCGATCTGCAGCCCAATCTGTCCGGCCTTGGCGCACGTCGCTGCGTGGGTGGTCTTTCCAAGACGGCGTCACTGGCCGGTATCTTTGTGGGCTCGTGGCTGGTCTCCTTTGCCTCGATGGCGATTGCGATTGGCTACGTGCGCCTAGTCGTGGGCATCGACTTTGGCGGGCGCGAGGGACTGTGTTTGGTGGGCGGCGCCGCTTCCGCGCTTGCCGCCACGGGCTTGGGACTCTTTGTGGGCACGCTTCCCGTTAAGGGCGGCAAGGCGTCCAAGTCGGGCATCCTCACGGGCTTTGCCACCACGTGCGCCCTGTTCGCCGGCCTCTACGGCGAGCCGGCGATGGCGCTTGCCGACGACGTCGCCCGCGCCTGCCCGGCCGAGTGCTGGTTCAACCCCGTCAAGCTTATCTGCGACATGTTCAATCGCCTGTATTTCTTTGAGGACCTGGGCCCCTTTGCCGTTCGCGCCGGCGCGCTCGTCCTGATGGCGCTGCTGTTCGTTGCCACCGCCACGCTGATCTTTGGAAGGAGTCGCTATGAGCACCTTTAAGACTGCGCTTCGCATGGCGCTCGCACACCCGCTCTATCTGCTCATCTACACGGTGTTCATCTCGCTCATGGGTGTGTTTATCGCGGCATCGGTGAGCTGGAACTCGTCGCAGCTCACCGAGTACAAGCCCTACGATGCCAACGTGATCGTGGTCGATCGCGACGACAGCGATCTTTCGCGTGCGCTTACCAAGCATCTGGGTTCGCGCTTTGAGCTGGTCACGGGCGTCGACGACGACACCTACGACCTTGCGGACGCGCTCTCCAAGAGCAACAGCGCCAAGGGCAGTGCCGACTGCGTGTTCTTTATCCCGGAGGGGTTTGAGGGCGACCTCGTTGCAGCCGCCCGCGCGGGGGAGTCCCTGCCCAAGCTCGATGTGACCTACGGCGCTGGCACCATGGCGGCGGCGCTTTCGTCTGCCGAGGCCTCGCGCTGGATCTCACTCGCGGGCGCTGCGGCGGCGCTTGAGCCCACTGCCTCCAACGGTGACGTTGCCAAGGCTGCCGAACATGCCGCTGCCGAGCGTGCCGAGGTCGAGATCGAGCGGGTCAAGGTCGACTCGACGGCCGCCGCCACGCTCGAGTCGTACTTCAACTTTGGTGCGTACGCGATTATCTCGTCGGTCATCGTGTCGGTGGGGCTGGTGTTCTCGGGCATGAACGAGCCCGAGCGCGTGCGTCGTATGGATGCCGGCCCAATCTCCGAGCGCCAGCGTTCGCTTGCCGTGTTTGCGGCCGCCGCCGTACTCACCGTCTGCATCTGGTTTGTGTCGAGCATGATGGGCGTCGTGGGCTTTGCCGGCGCGGTCGCCGAGGTCGGCGTGGGGCGTGTGTGCCTGGCACTGGCGGCGACGTTTGCCCTGGCATGCACGCCGCTGGCCGTTGGCTTTGCCCTTTCGAGTCTGGGCGCGCGCGAGGAGCTGCTCAACGGTGTGGGCAACCTGCTTGGCATGCTCATGACGTTTTTGGGCGGCGCCTGGATGCCGCTGTCGCTCATGGGATCGGCCGTGCAGACCGTGGCGCACTTTGTGCCGACGTTTTGGGTGAACGACGCGATCGGCAAGGCGCTCGCTGCGGACCTGACGCCCACCGTGCTGGGCGATATCGCCTGCGATCTGGGTGTCACGGTGCTCTTTGCCGCGGCCATCGCCGCCGTAGGCCTGGCCCTCGCACGCGCCAAATCCCACGCCTAGCCGCCTAGTCGTTTAAGAGCGTCCCCAATGACTAGTCTGAAATAAATCCCAAGCCTCGCCCCAAAATAGTTCGCCAAGGTTTACTATTACGCTCATAAAGTAGTACGGGGCTAACAATAGGGGATACCATGGCAACGCAGGAAGCCTATGTCCAGGTTAAGGATCTCAAAAAGCACTATGGCGACGGTGATGCATGCCTGACGGTGCTCGACGGCATCGACACGTCCATCAACCGCGGAGAGATCTGCGTCATGCTGGGACCTTCGGGTTCGGGCAAGTCGACGTTTCTTAACCTAATCGGCGGCCTGGAGGATGCCGACGCCGGCTCTATTCTGGTGGACGGCTGCGACCTCACGGTGCTCAAGCCTACCGACCTGGGCGAGTATCGCCGCCGTGAGCTGGGCTTTGTCTTCCAGTTTTACAACCTGGTGCCCGATCTCACCATCAAGGAAAACATCGAGGTCACGGCACACCTGTCCAAAAAGCCGCTCAATGTCGACGACCTGCTGCGTTCACTGGGCCTCTACGAGCACCGCAACAAGTTCCCGCGCCAGGTCTCGGGCGGCCAACAGCAGCGCTGTGCCATCGGCCGCGCGCTCGTCAAAAACCCGGGCCTGCTGCTGTGCGACGAGCCCACGGGCGCGCTCGACTACAAGACGTCCAAGGAAATCTTGCAGCTCATGGAGGATGTCAACCGCACCTACGGCTGCACCATCATCATTGTCACCCACAATACCGCCATCGCGCGCATGGCCAATCGCGTGCTGCGCCTGCGCGACGGGCACATCGTCGAGGATGAGCTCAACGAGTCGCCCGTTGCGGCCGCCGAGCTCGATTGGTAGGCGGCGCCATGGCACCTCTCGCAAAACGTCTCCCGCGCGAGCTGCGCCGCAATATCGGCAAGTACCTGGGCATCTTTTTGCTTATGTGCGGAAGCATCGCTCTCACCTCGGGATTTTTGCTCGCAGCGCATTCCATCGGCTGCCTTATCGATGACATGCGCGATGCGTACGCGATTGAGGACGGCCGCGTGACCACCTCCTTCGAGGCTACCGACGATCAACTCAAGGCCGCCGAGGATGCAGCCGGCGACGTCGGCGGCGTCACGCTCTACAAGAATTTCTCCATCGACGCCATCATCAAAAAGACCGCCGGCGACGACGGCACCAAGCGCACGCTGCGCACCTATGCGCACCGCGCTAAGGTGGACATTGCGTCCTACTGTGAGGGTAGGGAACCCAAGGCGGATGACGAGGTGGCCATCGACCGTGTCTTTGCCACCAATAACAACCTGTCCGTGGGCGATAAAGTCGAGCTCGAGGGTCGCACCTACACCATTTGCGGCATCATGACCCAGCCCGATAGTCAGGCGCTGTTCCTCAACAATTCGGACTTTACGGTGAACACCATCACGTACGGCGTGGCCGAGGTCACCGATGCCGGCTTTGCCGCGCTCGAGGATGCCGGCGGCGCGCCCGCCTACACCTACTCCTTTACCTTTGCCGATCGCGACCTCCCCACCGCGGATCGCATCGATGCGGAGCAGGATATGGTCGAGGCGCTGACCGACGCCGATGCGCGCGTGGATGACCTCATCGACGCCGATTCCAACCAGGGCATTGGCTATGCGCGCGACGACGTAGACGGCGACTCCATGATGTGGATGACGCTGCTCGACATCATCATCGTGATCATGGCGTTCGTCTTTGTGGTCCTTACCGACGCCACCATCGAGGAGGAGAGCGCCATCATCGGCACGCTGCTCGCCAGCGGCTATCGTCGACGCGAGATCGTGCTGCACTACCTTGCGCTTCCCGCTATCGTGGGCGTGGCCGCGGCGCTTTTGGGCACTGCGCTCGGCGTTGTGTTCTTTACCGAGCCCATGCGCAGCCTCTATTACGGCTCGTACAGCCTGCCGCCCTTCCAGGTGTACTGGAGCTGGGAGATCTTTGTGAAGTGCGCCGTGGTTCCCGCCGCTGCGCTCATCCTCATCACGCTGGTGGGTCTGCTTCGCAAGATGGGCAAGACGCCGTTGCAGTTTCTTCGCCACGAGGCGAGCGGCAAGTCTGGCACCAAGCGCGGCCTGCAGCTGCCGGAGCGCATGGGCTTTGTCTCGCGCTTCCGCCTGCGTATCTTCCTGCGCAACCTGGGCAACTTCGCCACGCTCTTCGTGGGCATTGCGTTTGCCTCGCTGCTGCTGCTCTTTGGCCTGGCGATTCTGCCCACGATGACGCACTACGCGGACAACCTCGAGACGAGCCTGGTCGCCGAGCACCAGTACACGCTCAAGGCTCCGCTGGAGCTCGAGGGCACTGCCGAGGAGCGCGAGCAGTGGTCGGCACTCGAGTGCTTGCAGTCGGTTGACGGCGCGCTGCTTTCTGCCGCCCAAGATGCCGATGACGAGCTTGACGACGCGGCCGATGCAGCGCAGGCGGCAGCCGATGCCGCGACCAGCGCTCCGTCTGCCGAGAGCCTGGCCGCGGCGCAGGACGCGCTCGCCAAGGTCCAGGACAAGAAGGATGCGCTTTATGCGCGCCTCGATGACCTTGCCGATGCCCTCGGCTGCAACCGCGACGAGGCTATCGACCTGATTGACAAGGCCTCTAAGATCGACACCGACAACGACGATATCCACCCGGTCAATACGACCGATAACGGCGCGGGCGCAATCGCACAGGCCGAGAAATACGCCGTCTACCAGCTGCAATACGATCGCGGCGACGGAAATGGGCAGGAGGCGATTTCCGTCTACGGCATCTTGCCCGATTCGCGCTACTGGAAAGATCTCAACGTTGTCGATGGGCGCGTCGTCTTTGGCGGTGGCCTGCTCGACAAGTTTGGCTGGAGCGAGGGTCAGAAGGTTAAGCTTCGCGACAAGTACGAGGGCGAGAATTATTCCCTTGAGTATGCGGGCAAGGACTGTGCCTGGGGCTCCAAGTCGGACATGAATATCTATATGAGTATCGATGACTTTAACGAGCTCTTTGGCAACGATGCGGCCTACTTCAACGGCTATGTGAGCGATGAGAAGCTCGACCTTGATTCGCGCTACTTTGCCGGCGACACCACGCCCGATGACATGCGCGCCGTGGGCGACCAGTTCATCGGCATGATGAGCAAAATGATCGGCATGATGATTGGGCTCGCGGTGTTTATCTTCCTGCTGTTTATGTACCTGCTGACCAAGGCTGTGATCAACCACAGCGCCCGTTCGATCAGCTACATGAAAGTCTTTGGCTATCGCGATAGCGAGATTTCGCATCTGTACATCCGCTCGATCACGTTGTGCGTGGCAGCGTCACTCGTGCTGAGCCTGCCGGTCATTATTGGCTC
>CALLRY010000176.1:0-5435 GCA_938014285.1 uncultured Collinsella sp.
TCTACGAGACCGGCAAGAAGATGACCGCGCTCGCCGACAAGGTCGCCGACGAGGGCTATGACGCCGTGTTCCTGATGGGCGTCGGCGGCACCTGGGACGAGCTCATGCAGCTCGAGTACCTCATGAACAAGTTCGGCGACCGCGACCTCGAGGTCTACCTGATCCACGCCGCCGAGTGGAACGTCATGGGCCACAAGCGCATGACCGAGAAGTCCGTCGTGCTCACCGCCTCCGAGTCCGGAACCACCCCCGAGGTCCTCGAGGCCGTCAAGAAGATGAAGGAAAAGGGCATTCGTGTTTACGCCATGACCAAGCCCGAGGGCCCCATCGGCCAGGCTGTAGGCGCCGAGAACTGCGTCAAGATGGCTTCCGATCACGGTAACGGCGGCTGCGAGATGGGCTACTACCTCGCCGACTGCTTCGGCCTGCGCCTGCTCAACCGCCGCGGCTGCTTCCCGCAGTTCGATAAGTTTATTGAGCAGACCAAGGATGTTTGGACCCACCTGGTCGACATCCGCAAGAGCTTCGAGCCGCGCGCCGAGGAGCTCGCCAAGAAGTACGCCCTGGCCCCCTACACCATGTTCATCGGCTCCGGCGCCCTGTGGGGCGAGACGATCCTGTTCTCGATGTGCATCCTCGAGGAGATGCAGTGGAAGCGCACCCGCTACATCACCTCGGCCGACTTCTTCCACGGCACCCTCGAGCTCGTGGAGCCCGGCGTCCCCGTGTTCCTGTTCATGGGCGAGGACGAGAACCGCAAGCTCGACGAGCGCGTCCGCGCGTTCCTGACCCGCGGCGTGACCGGCGACACCGACATCAACATCATCGACACCGCCGAGTTCGCGATCCCCGGCCTTGACGACGAGTTCCGCGTCATCGTCTCCCCGTGGATTCTGACGGTGCTCGTGACCGACCGCCTGGCTCGCTACTACGAGACGGTCACCAAGCACAACCTCAAGTATCGTCGCTACTATCACCAGTTCGACTACTAAAAAACGGGTGTGGGAACGTGCCGGGCTATTGAGAGGAACACAGAATGAGACAGTACATCATCGCCAGCCATGCGCACTTCGCTACCGGCATCAAGGAGAGCGTCGAGCTGCTCTCGGGCGCTCGCGACAACGTCCACGATCTTTCGATGTTCGTCGATGGCCGCATGGACGTGGCCGAGGAGGCCCAAAAACTGCTGGCAGGCATGTCTGCTGACGATGATGTCGTTGTCTGCACCGACCTCTTTGGCGGCAGCGTCAACAACGAGTTCACCAAGATCGTCCAGACGCGTCCCCGCACGTACCTCGTTACCAACATGAACCTTCCTCTCCTCATCCAGCTGCTGTTCTCTGACGAGTCGGCGCCGGTTGAGGAGACGATTCGCGCCATCGTCGCTGCGGACGATACGCGCGTGAAGTTTGTCAACGATCTTTTGGTCGATGGCGACGAGGAAGAAGAGTTCTAATCCGCAGCACCTACTGACACGCCGTAAGACGGCACAAGACCTTTGGGGGGTCACATTATGATTCAGCTACTTCGCGTTGACCATCGCCTGCTTCATGGCCAGGTCGCAGTTTCCTGGGTTCAGGGCCTTGGCTCCAACTGCATCTTCTGCGTGGGCGATAAGGTCGCTAACGACCCGGTGTGGAAGACGACGCT
This sequence comes from uncultured Collinsella sp., assembly GCA_938014285.1. Lineage (GTDB taxonomy): Bacteria > Actinomycetota > Coriobacteriia > Coriobacteriales > Coriobacteriaceae > Collinsella. Next base: position 1,651 of record CALLRY010000176.1, read on the forward strand.
CAAGATGGGCAAGCCTGCCGGCTGCAAGCTCGTCATCAAAGATATGGAGCATGCAATCGAAGCTATCAACTCGGGCGTGACCGACAAGTACAAGATGATCATCTGTGTCGCCACTATTGCTGAGGCAAAGCAGCTTGTTGAGGGCTGCCCGCAGATCAAGTCGGTCAACCTGGGCAACACCAAGCCAAAGGACGAGAAGCGTCCCGATGCTCGTCAGGTCTCTCGTCAGATCTTCCTGACTGCGGCCGAGGAAGCCGATGTGCGCGAGATGCTGGATCGTGGCGTCGAGGTCGAGATTCGACCCCTGGCCGACGACCCCAAGGTCGACTGCGCCAGCGTGCTCTAGGCGTTCAATTTCGAAGAGTCTGAGCTCTTCGTAGTGTCCTATTAGGAAAGGGGGATATATGCTTACCCAAGCAATCCTCATCGGACTTATCGCCGCATTTGGTAAGTTCGACTGCCAGCTCGGTACGCTCTATGCGTTCCGCCCCATCGCCCTGTGCCCGCTCGTGGGCCTGGTGCTGGGGGACCTGCAGTCCGGCCTCGCGATCGGTGCGAGTCTGGAGCTGCTGTTCATGGGCTCGATCTCCATCGGCGCCTACGTGCCGCCTGATGAGACGATCGGCGGCGTGCTCGCCTGCGCCTTCGCTATCCAGCTGGGCCAGAGCACCGAGGCAGCCATCGCGCTTGCCATGCCCATCGCCACGCTGTGCCTTGCCATCAAGAACATCCTTAACGCCGCCCTGCCGATCCTGGTCGACCGCGCTGATGTTTTCTCTGCCCAGGGCAACCTTAAGGGTGTCTATGCGATGCACTTCCTGATCGGTTTGACCGGTATCATCATGGCGTTCCTGCTGTGCTCGCTGTCGTTCTATCTGGGTGCTGACGCCATCCAGGGCCTGCTCGACTTCATCCCGCCCTTTGTCCTTGCTGGCTTTGGCGTTGCCGCCAACATCCTGCCGGCCATGGGCTTCGCCATGCTCGGCCGCCTGGTGCTCACCAAGCAGCTCGTGCCCTTCTACTTCCTGGGCTTCCTGCTGTGCTCCTACGCCAACGTGCCCGTCCTGGGCGTCGCCCTGATCGCCATCATCATCGGCATCGACAAGTTCGACCTGCTCGGCCTGGGCGGAGCCCAGCCCCAGCTCTCCGCGGAAGGGGATGAGGACGATGACTTCTAGTCCCGAGAACAAGATCACGCGCTCCGACCTCGTCAAGAGCGCCGTCAACGTCGGCGCCCTGGGCATGGAGTTCTCCTGGACCTACTACAAGCAGATGAACATCGCCTTCTGCCTGATGGTCGCCAACATGCTCAAGAAGATCTACGCCGGCCGCCCCGACGACTACGCCGCGGCCCTGCACCGCCACTGCGCGTTCTTCAACATCACCGTCCAGTTCGCCCCGTTCGTCGGCGGCATCGCGATGGCCATGGAGGAGAAGGTCGCCCGCGGCGAGATCGAGCCCGAGAGCGTCAACGACGTCAAGGCCGCCCTCATGGGCCCGCTGTCCGGCATCGGCGACTCCATCTTCCTGTCGACGCTGCGCGTGGTCGCCGCCGCGGTGGGCATCAGCCTGTGCCAGGCCGGCAACCCCTTCGGCCCCATCGCCTTCCTGCTCATCTACAACGTCCCCGGCTTCGCGCTGCGCATCTGGGGCGCCGTCAAGGGCTACGAGCTGGGCGTGGGCTTCCTGGACGAGGCCCAGAGGACCGGCCTCATGCAGAAGATCATGACCTGCGTGGGCATCGTGGGCGTCATGGTCGTGGGCGCCATGTGCAAGGACATGTTCTGGGCCAGCATCCCGGTGGCCATCGGCTCGGGCGAGGACGCCCAGACCCTCCAGGACATCCTGGACGGCATCATGCCCGGCATGCTCGGCATGATCGCCTTCTGGCTGTACTACTGGCTGCTGTCCAAGAAGATCAACCCCATGGTGCTGATCGTGGCCACCATGGTCGTGGGCATCATCGGCGCGTTCTTCGGCGTGCTGGCGTAGGTTCCTGCGTTTTATTCTGCCCCCAAGGGAAACGGCGACCCGTTGCGGTCGCCGTTTTTTATTACCGAAAGTTAGCTGGAGGTGCTTCGTGATTCGATCTGACAATCCACCCGATAATGGCGTGAGCGGGGCGATGTATCTATTTGGCACGGCGCTCTTGTGGAGTTTTATCGGCATCCTCGTTCGCGCCAATTCGCAGTCAGCTCTTTTGATCGGTGCCGTTACGGCAATATTTATGGCGCTCTTTATCCTGCTCGTCGGTAGGCCCGTCCTCCGCGTCAGCCGTCTTATTGTCCTTGTGGCCGTCTGCAACTTCGTGACGGGCACCACGTTTAACTTTGCCAACCAGCTCACGACGGTCGGCAACGCGATCGTTCTGCAGTACACCTCGATGATTTTTGTTATTGTGTATCAGTCGCTCGCAACTCGCACGTTGCCCTCGCCTGCGAAGATTGCCTCCGTGTTGGTTGCTTTTACGGGTATGGGACTTTTCTTTTTAGGCGATTTGAGCGCCGAGGGCATGCTCGGCAACCTGCTTGCCGTCATTTCGGGAGCCACCTTTGGGCTGTGTTTCTTTTTAAACTCTCGCCCCGATGCGTCGCCCATGGTGTCCTCGCTCATCTCCTGCGGCATCTCGATACTGCCGATCGTCTATTTTGCCGGCGCCCTAGACTCCGTGAGACCATTTGAGTGGGGGCTTATGCTGGTGCACGGCCTTTTTTGCAGTGGCCTTGCGAGCGTGCTGTATGCCAAGGGGGTCGCGCGCACCAACGCGTTTGCGGCCAACTTGGTTTGCATGAGCGAGGTCGTGCTCGCTCCCTGCTGGTCGGCGCTCCTCTTTGGCGAGGTCTTTCGCTGGAACGAGTTTTTGGGCGCGGCGATAATCGTTTTGGTGATTGTAGGCAACTTGGCATACGATGCCTTTGGCGATGGCTTTCTGGTGGCGCTTGTCCGCCATCGAAACAAAGAGCGCGCCTGATGGGATACGTCTGCCGTTTACGGTAAAAACACCCCGCTGAGCGAGTGGTATTAAATAGTAAGAACCTGCATATCTATAATTGGTATCAAATCATTTGTGCCTGGCATAGGTGTTAACAGCACACCAGGTACGCTTCGGGCCGTGTGGTCGAGTTTCCGGATTGATATCAACAGCGCGCGCGACGGTGACCGGCTATGACTCGAGATTTCCTATTTTGGAGGAACCATGCTTACCCAAGCAATCCTCGTCGGCTTAGTCGGAGCGTTTGGAGGCCTCGACTACCAGCTCGGCACCCTCTACGCGTTCCGCCCCATCGTCCTGTGCCCGCTCGTGGGCCTGGTGCTGGGGGACCTGCAGACTGGTCTTGCCGTCGGCGCCAGCCTGGAGCTGCTGTTCATGGGTTCGGTTTCCATCGGCGCCTACGTGCCGCCTAACGAAACCATCGGCGGCGTGCTCGCCTGCGCGTTTGCCATTCAGCTCGGTCAGGGTACCGAGACGGCCATCGCGCTCGCCATGCCCATCGCTGTCCTTTCGCTGACGATCGGCAACATTACTAGTGCCTTGTTCACCGTGTTTGTCGATATGGCAGACAGGTTCGCCCTCAAGGGAAACCTTAAAGGCATTTACGCCGTTCATTGGGGCATGGGTCTTTGGGGCTGCCTTGAGTATTTCCTGCTGTGCGGCGGCGCCTTCTATCTGGGCTCCGATGCCATCCAGGGCCTGCTCGACTTCGTCCCGTCCTTCATCATTGATGGTTGCGGCGTTGCCGCCAACATCCTGCCGGCCATGGGCTTCGCCATGCTCGGCCGCCTGG
>CALLRY010000177.1:0-9836 GCA_938014285.1 uncultured Collinsella sp.
CCCCTTCGGCTACGGCCGCATCAAGCTGGGTGCCGACGGCCAGATCGAACGCATCATCGAGCAGAAGGACTGCACACCCGAGCAGGCCGCCACGCTGCTCGAGTGCAACGCCGGCTGCTACGCCTTCGACGGCGCGCAGCTCGCCGCGCACATTGACGAGATCGGCAACGACAACGCGCAGTCCGAGTACTATCTGCCCGACATGCTCGAGATCCTCAAGGGCCACGGCCAGGCAGTCTCCATCTTCCACTGCGATGACTACCGCGACGGCCTGGGCGTCAACAGCCGCATCCAGCTCGCGCAGCTCACCGCCATCGCGCGCGACCGCATCAACGAGCACTGGATGGCCGAGGGCGTTACCTTCATCGACCCCACGCAGGCCTGGATCGGCCCCGACGCCACCATCGGCCGCGACACCGTCGTGTGGCCGCAGACGCACCTGATCGGCCACGTCACCGTGGGCGAGGAGTGCCAGCTCGGCCCCAACAGCCGTCTCACCGACACCACCGTCGGCAGCGGCTGCATCATCGATGAGACCATCGCCATCGAGGCCGTCATCGAGAACGGCGTCGACTGCGGCCCGCGCGCCTACCTGCGCCCGGGTACCCACATGCTCGACGGCTCCAAGGCCGGCACGCACGTGGAGATCAAGAAGTCCACGATCGGCGAGGGCTCCAAGGTGCCGCACCTGTCCTACATCGGCGACACGACCATGGGCTCCGGCGTCAACGTGGGCGCCGGCTCCATCACCTGCAACTACGACGGCGTACACAAGCACAAAACCGTCATCGGCAAGGATGCCTTCATCGGTTCCGATACCATGATGGTCGCGCCCGCCCAGATTGGCGACGGCGCGCTCGTGGCCGCCGGCTCCGTCATCACTGAGCCGGTCCCGGCAGACGCACTCGGTCTGGGCCGCGCCCGTCAGGTAAATATTGAGGGCTGGGCCGCCGATTATCGCCGCCGCCTGCACGAGGACGACGAGGTATAACGTTTTACCAAGCATCTAAGGAGCCGCTTCCGTGGGGACGGCTCCTTTTTCTATGCTGACCTGCGCGGCCGGATGAGTGGTCGGTTCGTGTCCGTTGACGGTAAAGACGTTATCAAGACTCGATAAACCCCGCCGCGCGGTTACAATGCAACAAGGCATCTATATGGCATTCGATATAAAGGAGAAGGGTAATGCCGATTAATGATCCCGAGAAGTCGGAGAATATGCGCAAGTCCATCCGCGTGTATTCCGGTTCCTCCAACCGTCCCCTCGCTCAGAAGATCGCTGAGTTCCTTGGGGTCGAGCTTTCGGGCCTTACGCTAAAGCAGTTCGCCAACGGTGAGATTTACGCCCGCTACGACGAGACCGTCCGCGGCGCCGACGTCTTCCTGATTCAGTCCGTGGCCGGCGGCAACGTCAACGACATGCTCATGGAGCTGCTCATCGCCACCGACGCTGCCAAGCGCGCATCCGCCCGCTCCATCACCGCCGTTATCACCCACTACGGCTATGCCCGCCAGGACCGCAAGGCCGGCCCGCGCGAGCCCATCACCGCCCGCCTCGTCGCCAACCTGCTCGAGCGCGCCGGCGTCAACCGCATCATCACCCTCGACCTGCACCAGGGCCAGATTCAGGGCTTCTTCGATATCCCGGTTAACCACCTGTCCGCGCTGCCGCTGTTTGGCCAGTACTACAACGACATGCACTTCGACACCGACAACCTGGTTGTCGTCTCCCCCGATGTGGGCCGCGCCAAGGCCGCCAAGAAGCTGTCCGACATGCTCGGCTGCGACCTGGCCATCGCCCACAAGGGCCGTCCGCGCCACAACGCCGCCGAGGTCATGGGCATCATCGGTGACATCAAGGGCAAGACCTGCATCATCAACGACGACATGATCGACACCGCTGGCACCCTGTGCGCCAACGTCAAGGAGCTCAAGGCTATGGGCGCTGGCGATATCTACGTCTGCGCCACCCACGGCATCTTCTCCGGTCCGGCCATCGAGCGTCTGAACGACGCCCCCATCGTCGAGTGCCTCGTCACCGACGCCATTCCCGTCGAGGTCGGTGGCAAGATCAAGACCATCTCGGTCGCCGAGGAGTTCGCTCAGGCCATCTCCGCCGTTTACCACGAGGAGCCCGTCTCCACGCTCGTCGGCGGCGACTTCGCGCTGTAGTCGCTCGACCCTCGCATCCCTCCGGAAGCCCCGGACACGCCTGCGGGGTTATCACGCGAACGTCCTCGCCGCTTTGCGGCTGCGGGATGTTCGCTTTGATAACCCCTCCCGGCGTGTCCGGGGCTTCCTGCTGTCTCGGGGCAGCTGTTTTCTGAAATGACTTTGCTGCAACCTTTCCTCGCCTTCGGCGGGCGTGGTAGCCTTTGTCGTTGATTGAACTTTTGTGTAACGAAAGGATGAACATGGCAGCTGCACAGCCACTTAAGATTCGCATGGTTGCCGGACTTGGCAACCCTGGCGATGAGTATGCCGAGACCCGCCACAACGCCGGTTTTAAGGCGATCGACGAGCTGGCCCGTCAGGCCGGCGTCACGTACTGGAAAAACCAAGCAGGCGCCGAGGTCGCGCTCATCAATATCAACGATGCCGAGGAAGAGGGCGGCAAGCGCCAGATTGTGCTGGTCAAGCCGCAGTCGTACATGAATACCTCGGGTGGCCCCATCTCCAAGCTTTGCCGCGAATACAAAATCAAGGCCGAGGAGCTACTCGTAATCCACGACGAGCTCGATATTCCCGCCGGCGACGTGCGTGTTAAGGTGGGCGGCGGCCATGCTGGCCATAACGGCCTGCGCTCCATCATCGACAAGATGGGCAGCCGCGACTTTAGCCGTATCCGCACCGGCATCGGCAACCCTCCCGGCAAGATGGCCGTGGCAGACTACGTGCTCAAGCAGCTGCGCGCCCGCGAAGCCGAGGATTTCCAGGACACCTGCGCCCGCGCCGCAGATGCCGCCGGTCTGGCCATCGTCCACGGCGTAATCTGCGCCCGCGATCACGTAAACGGCGCCGCTTCCGCCAACGGGAAGCACTAAAACCTACCATTTAGGGACAGGTTTATTTTGGCAGCTTTTATCTGCGGAAACGCCGCAGTCGATACATCGCAATAAACATGCTGCCACCATACATGCATAACGCCCCAAAGGGGGCCGGCCTCAACGAAGCGCGAGGCCGGCCCCCTTTGCCGTTTTGCCTGATAAAACCGACCAAAATAAACCTGTCCCTTTTTGGCAGGTCACTTTTCCCGCCTGCCAAAGATACACGTAAGCGACATTGCCATGAGGGTATAATTTGCACCGTATGTCTGCACAACGCCTGTGCGCGTACGGTTTTACTCGGGCTACCGTCCATTTCCGTGGAGGCACGGTTCGGCAGCCCTAACAAGAGAGGGGTTCTATGTATAAGATCCTGGAGAAGACGCAGTTCTCGGAGAAGGTGTTCAAGTTCCGCATCGAGGCGCCCGCAATCGCCAAGCATGCGCACGCTGGACAGTTCCTCATGGTTCGCGCCAACGAGACGGGCGAGCGTGTCCCGTTTACCTTAGCTGGCTGGAACGGTGACGAGGGCTGGGTCGAGTTCATCTTCATGGTGATCGGCAAGACCACCGAGATGCTTTCCACCTACGAGGCCGGCGAGTCGCTGCGCGACGTCGTGGGCCCGCTGGGCGTTCCCACCGAGATGGCCGAGGGCCCCTGCGCCGTCATTGGCGGCGGCGTCGGCCTGGCAATTGCCTTCCCGGTCGCCAAGCACCTGGTCGAGACCGGTCACGAGGTGCACGCCATCATGGGCGCCCGCACCAAGGACCTCCTGCTCATGGAGGATCAGTTCCGCGAGCTCCTCGACGAGGACCACATCCACATCACCACTGACGACGGTTCCTACGGCGAGCAGGGCGTTGTCACCGCTCCGCTGGAGCGTCTGCTGCAGGACAAGGCCGTGAGCCAGGTCTTCTGCGTCGGCCCCGTTCCGATGATGAAGTTCTCGACCCTCACCGCCCAGAAGTACGACACCCCCATCACCGCGTCGCTCAACCCCATCATGGTTGACGGCACCGGTATGTGCGGCTGCTGCCGCGTCGAGGTGGGCGGCGTGACCAAGTTCGCTTGCGTCGACGGCCCCGACTTCGATGCCACCCTGGTCGACTGGGATGACCTTCGTGCCCGCCAGGCCGCTTACCGTTCCGAAGAGGGCGCGTCCCTCAAGGCCTATGAGGAAAAGAGCTGCGCATGCCACTAGTTAACGGTCGTTTCGTTGCCGATATGAAGTCGCCCCGCACCCCCGATAACGAGGAGCCGGCTGCCGAGCGCGCCTGCGACTTCCGCCCCGTCGACAAGGGCTTCACCGAAGAGATGGCGCTGGCCGAGGCCGAGCGCTGCCTCAACTGCAAGAAGCCGTTCTGTGTTGAGGGTTGCCCCGTCAACATCAACATCCCCCGCTTTATCGAGCAGATCCGCGAGAAGGACTTCGGCGGCGCCCTCGACACCATCCGCGAGGACTCCATGCTTCCCGCCATCTGCGGCCGCGTCTGCCCGCAGGAGAACCAGTGTGAGGGCAAGTGCATCCGTGGTAAGAAGTCCGAGCCCGTGGCCATCGGCCAGCTCGAGCGCTTCTTGGGTGACCGCCCCGAGCTCGCCTCCACGCCCAAGATGGCTCCCAAGAACGGCAAGAAGGTCGCCGTCGTCGGCTCCGGCCCGTCCGGCATCACCTGCGCCGGTGAGCTCGCCCGCAACGGCTTTGACGTTACCGTCTTTGAGGCCTTCTTCACCGGCGGCGGCGTGCTGGTCTACGGCATCCCCGAGTTCCGTCTGCCCAAGGCGGTCGTCAAGCGCGAGATTGACGGCCTTGAGGACATGGGCGTCAAGTTTGAGTACAACTCCGTCGTGGGCAACATGGCCACGGCCGAGGAGCTGTTCGAGCAGGGCTTCGACGCCATCTACGTGGCGACCGGCGCTGGCCTGCCCAAGTTCCTCAACGTCCCCGGCGAGAACCTGCCCAACGTCTTCTTCGCAAACGAGTACCTCACCCGCGTGAATCTGATGAAGGCCAACAAGTTCCCCGAGTACGACACCCCCACCAAGCACGGCAAGAACGTCGTCGTCTTTGGCGGCGGCAACGTGGCTATGGACGCTGTCCGTACCGCCAAGCGCCTGGGCGCCGAGCACGCCATCATCGCCTACCGTCGTACCGAGGACGAGATGCCCTGCCGTCGCGCCGAACTGCACCATGCTAAGGCCGAGGGCGTCGAGGTTCTGCCGCTCGTCTCCCCGCTCGAGTTTGTCGCTGGCGAGGACGGCTCCGTGTGCGCCGTCAAGGTCCAGAAGATGGAGCTCGGCGAGCCCGACGAGTCCGGCCGTCGTCGCCCGGTGCCCATCGAGGGCGCCATCGAGGAAATCCCCTGCGATGTCGCGATCTCGGCTATCGGCACCAACGCCAACCCCTTCGCTGCCAAGATCGGCGGCAAGATGGAGCTCAACAAGTGGGGCTACATCGTCGCCGACGAGGAGACCGGCCAGACCACCGATCCCCGCATCTGGGCCGGCGGCGACATCGTCACCGGTGCCGCTACGGTCATTCTGGCGATGGGCGCCGGCAAGAAGGCCGCCGCTTCCATCACCAAGAGCCTGCTGGGTGAGTAATCGCCTGCAGCGCTAACCACCAAACGGCAAAGTCCCCGTCGGGCACACGCCCGGCGGGGACTTTTTCTATGCCGGCCGCTCGATCACCATAAAGGGAACGGGCACCTTTGCGGTGGCTTTTGGTCGGCTAGCCTTCGAGCTGAGCCACCTTGTAGCGGTAGGCAGCGGCGATGACGTCTTTGCAGCCCTCGCGACCCAGCTTGGCGCGGTTGACGACGATATCCTTGCCGCTCGTCATCTTCCACTTTCCGGCGCTGTAGCGCTTATAGAACGCCTCGCGTGCCTTCTGCTGCTGCTTGACCAGCTTGGCGCCCTTCTTTTTGTTGAGCCCACGCTTCTTGCGCACGATCTCGACGCGGTCCTCAAAGGGTGCGGTCACCAACACGGCAATGTGATTAGGGTTGTTACGCAACAGGTAATCGGACAGGCGGCCCTCGATAATGCAGCTCTCGGTCTCGCCCAGGTCCAAAATCACCTGGCTCATCTTTTGGAACAACTTGTCCGAGTACGAACGCGCATCGTAGCGGTCGGGCAGAAACGCCATGTTCTCCACGGCCAGGCGCTCGTCATAGGCGGCCATCTTATCGAGCGACTCACCCGCGCGCATCGACGCACGCACCAGCAGCTCGTTGTCGTACAGCGGAATTCCCAGCTCATTGGCGAGAATACGGCCAATCTCGTGGCCCTCGGCGCCAAAGTCGCGCGCGATGGTAATGACCACAGGATTCTTCTTGTTCTCCAGATCGCTCATCGCGATTCCTTTCTCTATGTGATAAAGGGACAGTCCCTTTGTCACATTCATTTTGCCCCCACCTTCGTCCTGGTTTCCCAAGTGCGGCAGATTGCCCCGAAAGAGGAGCGCCGCGTACTAAATGTACGCAAGCGACGATTGAGGGGCAAGGTGCCGTGCTTGGGGAAGCAGGACTATGCGGCCACAATGCGACGCTGATATGCCCTCACCAGCAGCGAGATACCAAAGTTGAGCACAAAGTACATCGCAAACACCAGGCCGTAGAGCATAAGTACCTGCGACAGGTCGATCGCGTGGGCCATCACGACGTTTGCCGTGTACATGAGCTCGGCCACGTTAATGCCCGAAAGATACGAGCTGTCCTTGATGACGGTCGTGCACTGGCTAAACAGCGCCGGAATGATCGTCTTAAACGTCTGCGGCAGAATGATGTAGCGCATGGTGGCAAAGAAGCCAAAGCCCTGGCTCTGCGCCGCCTCAAACTGGCCACGCGGAATCGAGTTGAGGCCGCCGCGCACAATCTCGGCCATAACAGCGCTGGTAAACAGCGTAAAGGCGATGGTCGAAATCACAATGTCCAAACCCTGCACCGTAAAGTAGATAAACAGGATCCACAGCAAGTTTGGCGTGCAACGGAACAGCTCGATATAGGCGCTCACCAAAATACGGAACGGACGGGGTGCGTAGCTTTTAACGAGCGCCAGCACCGTGCCAAAGATGAGCGAGAAAAAGATCGACAGCGCCGAGATCTCGATCGTCTTAACAAAGCCGCCCCAAATGTAGAGCAGGTTGGTCGCGTTGAAGATTTCCATGCGCTAGGCCTCCTCTACGTTGTCGAGCCCCAGCTCGGCCAGGCTCACGCCGCGCGGGCGCTCCTTGGAGCGGCGCTCGAGCCACTGCACCAGCATGGCGAGCGGAAAGCAGATGATGAAGTACATAAGGCAGCAGACGATGTATCCCTGCAGGTACCCGTACAGACTCACAAAGTTGTCGGAACGGTACATAAGGTCGCCGCCGGCCACAAGCGCCAGCACCGACGTGTTTTTGACCAGGTTGAGTGCCTGGTTACACAGAGGCGGCAGAATGATCTTGAACGTCTGGGGCAGCACGATGTAGCAGTATGTCTGCGCACGGGTGAAGCCCTGGCTCTGGGCCGCCTCCATCTGGCCACGCGGAACGGCCTCGATACCGGTACGGATGACCTCCGAAATGTAGGCAGCGTGATACAGGCCCACGCCCAAGAAGCCCAGCACAAACGGCGCGATACGCACCGGCTGGTCGGCACCGGTTATGGCCTGCAAAAACTGCGGACCGGCCATGTACATAAAGAGCACCTGCACGGGCAGCGGGGTGTTCTGGTAAAACTCCACGTACACGCGGCTTATGGCGCGCAGAACGCGAGAACGAGTGGTAGAGAACACGCCCAGCAGCGTGCCCAGCACCAGCGACAGCAGCAGACCGGCAACGACCACCTGCAGCGTCACGCCAAAGCCCTCCCAGAAGGGCCCCACGTTTTGGAATGTTGTCGACCAGCGGTCGGCGTCAAACAATCCTTCGAGCATTTGATTCCTTCCTTGGACGATGCGCCTATACAAGACCCCAGGTCTTAACCTCTTGGTCGAGCCAGCCGTCGGCCAGGCGATCGCATATCACCTGATCGACCACGGCCGAAAGATCACAGCCCTTCTTGGTCGCCACGCCGTAGCCCTGCTCGCCAAACTTGACCTCGGGTTGCAGCAGCTCAACGGTCTCGTTCATGTATCCGGCCAGCGTGGAGCGGTCCATGGCAAAGACGTCGATATTGCCGGCATCGAGCGAACTCTTGATGATGGGGTAGCCGCTAAAGGCCCTAAACTCGGGCTCGCAGCTAAAGCCGTTGTCTTTGATCATCTGCTCGATCAGGCCCTGCGTGGTTGCACCCTGGCTCACGCCAATGACCTTGCCGTCCAGGTCCTCAATCGAGGTAAAGCCCGAACGTTTCTTGACCATGAGTCCCACGTAGTCGGTGCGGTACGGCGTCGAGAAATCCCAGCTCTTCTTGCGCTCGTCGGTGATGGTGTAGGTCGCCGCGACCACGTCGAGCTGGCCGTTATCGATCAGCGGGCCGCGCGTCTTGGGCGTTACGTCAGTAAACTCGACAAGCTCCTGGGCACGGGCCTCCTTGTAGCTCACGCCAAAGACGGCAGCGGCGATCTGGTAGCACAAATCGACCTCCATGCCCTCAAAGCGGCCCTTGGCGGTGTCGTAATAGCCGTAGCCAGGAACGTCCTTCTTAACGCCGGCATTCAGATGGCCACGCGACTTGATGGCCGCAAGCTTAGACCCCTTGTCGGAGTCCTCACCGCCGGTGGAGTTGCCGCAACCGGTAAGCGCGGTCCCCGTCAGCGCGAGCATACCGGCGCCCGCCAGCTGCAAAAAGTGGCGGCGCGACACGGCCGCCCTCGTCATATCCGTCATGTCCATCACCGCGCCTAGTGCAGAATCTTGGACAGAAACTCGCGGCAGCGCGGGTTCTCGGGGTTATCGAAGAAGTGCTCGGGTGTGCCCTCCTCCAGGATGCGGCCGTCCTCCATAAAGATGACGCGGTCGGCCACCTGGCGCGCAAAGCCCATCTCGTGCGTCACGCAGATCATGGTGATATCCTCCTGCGCGAGCTCAATCATAACGTCCAGGACTTCCTGGACCATCTCGGGGTCGAGTGCCGAGGTCGGCTCGTCAAACAGGATGATGGGCTGCTTGGTGCACAGGGCACGGGCAATGGCGATGCGCTGCTGCTGACCGCCCGAGAGGTTCTGCGGATACTCGCCGGCCTTATGCGCCATGCCGACGCGCTTGAGCGCGGCGATGGCAATCTCGGTCGCCTCCTCCTTACTCTTCTTTTGCAGCTTGATGGGCGCGAGCGTCAGGTTGCCCAGCACCGTCATGTTGGGATATAGGTTGAACTGCTGAAACACCATGGAGCTGTACTTGCGAGCCATCTCCAGATGATTCTTCTTGGTGAGCGGCGTACCGTCGATGATGACCTCGCCCGACGTGGGCTCCTCCAGATAATCGACGCAACGGATGAGCGTGGACTTGCCCGAGCCGGAAGGCCCGATCATTACGAGCTTCTCGCCGCGCTTGACGGTGAGGTTGATATCTTTGAGCACATGCAGGTCGCCAAAGTACTTGTTGAGATGCTTGATCTCGATCATGTCTGCCATGAATATCCCTTCCCTGCGCTTACACGAATTGCTCTATTTTACGGAAAGAACCACGTTTCCGCAGCCCACACTACATTCCCGTAAAGAATGCTCATGTACGGTAAGGAAGCAAGCAACCGAAAACAAGAGATAGACCGCCAGCACTACACTATTCCGAACCAAAGACCAAAAGATAAGCATTGTGGGAAAATCTAAACTTTTGGATTTTCCTACAATGCCGACTACGGCGGAATCCCTCCC
>CALLRY010000178.1:0-1556 GCA_938014285.1 uncultured Collinsella sp.
TCCTTGTATTATAGAGTAGTAGTTATTAGAGCCCCTCTCCAAGGGCTGTGCTACACTGTAAGGGATGCTGTGGATTGGTTGCGTTCTCCTACCGCATGACGGTTCACGAAAGGCTCCAACCACAGCCCTTTACCAGTTTGTTAATCAGTTAGATACCGCCAGACGGTTTATGTGAAACAAGGTTACAAGCGTAAAGAGCCCTGTGGAACCAGCATCAAGTAAACATACTGGGGGTATTTTCATGATTTGTGTGGGTATTGACGTTGCTAAGGACAAGCACGACTGCTTCATCCTCAGCTCGGAAGGCGAAGTCCTGGCAGATGTATTCACCATTTCAAACAATGCAGAGGGATTTGACACCCTTCTGCAGACCATTCATCGCTGTGCCCGTCCGGAAGATAAAATAAAAGTAGGACTTGAGGCAACTGGACATTACAGCTACAACATTCTCGGATTTCTGCTTGACAAAGGTCTGCACACCTTTGTTATCAATCCTCTGCACACCAACCTTTACCGAAAGAGCCTCAGCCTCCGCAAAACGAAGACAGACCGTGTCGATGCGCGAACCATTGCAGCTATGCTCATGTCTGATGTGGACCTCAAGTCCTACACAGACACAGCATACCACAACGAAGAACTAAAATCACTCACAAGATACAGGTTCGACAAAGTAAAGGAGCGAGCAAAGCTGAAGCAGTCAGTTTCCCGATTGGTCACCATTCTGTTTCCTGAGTTGGAAAAGCTGGTTCCAACACTTCATATGGCTTCCGTGTATGCCCTTCTCAGCGAGTTTCCTGGGGCCAAACAGATTGCCAGAGCTCATCTAACTCACCTAAAGGCACTCTTAAACGATGCATCCAAAGGCCGCTACGGACGAGATATGGCCACGGAACTTCGGGATGCCGCCAGATGTTCTGTTGGCTCTGTTATGCCTGCCAAGTCTCTTGAATTGCAGCATACGATCCGCCTGATCCGGGAACTGAATACCGAGATCGAGGACATTGAATCCGCCATCCAGACCATAATGGAAGAAATGCAGTCTCCCATTACAACTATCCCCGGAATTGGTTTCCGCATGGGCGCTATGATCCTGGCTGAGATTGGCGATTTCTCGCGTTTCGATTCACCGGATAAGATTCTTGCTTATGCCGGCATGTCGCCGTCTACTTATCAATCTGGGCAGCTTTCGCTGTCTGGCACGTACTCACACATGGAGAAGCGAGGCTCCAAATACTTGCGCTACGCTCTTTACAACGCAACTAAATATGTCTGCCTTTGGGATTCAACCTTCGAGGCCTACCTGGCTAAAAAACGGGCAGAAGGCAAGCATTACAACGTCGCACTTTCCCACGCCGCCAAAAAGTTGGTTCGGTTGATCTATGCCATGGAGAAATCCCGGCAACCGTACAACAGCGTCGCTTAATCTTTTCTCTTGCATAAGTTTAAGCAGGCGTCCAAACGGACGTCAGCTTTGCTATACTCTTTTTGAACCGTCTAAAATTTTTTGCTAATCCATTCATTTCAGGCTTGACTTTTAATAGTTAGTCTTTCGTTGG
>CALLRY010000179.1:0-1253 GCA_938014285.1 uncultured Collinsella sp.
CTGTATGCCACCGTCATCGCCAACGATGCCTGGGATACCGCCCTTGCCAAGGGCGAAGACAAGCCCAAGGCAGCCAAGGGCGCTAAGCAGTCCTACAAAAAGAAGAAACGCGGTGAGAAGGACCTCAAGGCCGTGCGCCCCAAGCACGTTAAGCGTCCCGAGCCCGAAGCCATGGTTGAAGCCGCGCCGGAACCCGAGCCCGAGGCAGAGATCGAAGTCGCTATTGAGGTAACAGCAGAAGCCGAAACCGAAATCGCCGCCACGACCGATCCCGAAGTCATATCAGAGCAGGAAGCCACTACGGAGCTCAACGAAGCGCCCAAGTCGACAACCGAAGAAGCCGCTGACCAACCCGAGCCGTCTGCGTTCCAAAACAGCGATGTCTTTGGCGACGAGGCCGAGGACGATCAGTCCGACGAGCCCGCAGATCAAGACGCTACCGAGTCGGCGCCGGAGCCCGAGACGCCGCAGCCCGCCATCTCGCTCACGGTCGTCTATGACCCCGAGAATGCCAATGCCGGCATCACCACCATGGCATCCACGCCCATCGAGGCAAAGTCGAGCGTCGAGAATGAGAGCGCGACGCAGGTTGAGGTTGAAACTGAAGCTGCAGACGCGCCCGTCACCGTGAAGCCCGCAGATTCCACAATCAAGCCGAAGACGACGCTGGAGTTCGCACCCGTCATCGAATCCGTGCCCGCCTCTGCTTGCGACCAAATTCCCGCACCGGCACCGGCTTCGGTACTCGCAGAGGCCCCAACCCCCGCACCCGTAGCGCCCGCCATCCCCGAGGACTTCCCCGTCGATTTCGCAACCGAGGTCTTCTGCCCCGGCCCGCTTCTGCACCAGCTGTCGACCTATCTCCCCTACGGCGCCGATACCCTCGGCATTGTCGGCGAGTACTACTGGATCGCCCGCGAGCGCGGTACCATCGAGGCCGCGCGAAACCGCGCAAGCTTCCCCCTGCGCTACACGCAGGCCGGCGAGCGCCGCGAGGTTGCCGTGCGCATCCGCCGCAACACCACTGGCGGCCTCGGTGCCGCCTGGGCCATCGACAAAGTCGAAGAGCCCGAGCAGTAACGACAAGCGGCTCAAATCCAAATCAGGATTTGAGCCGCTTATATTAGCATTCATCGATGTTTCGTGACCAACAGCGAGCGGGCCGCAAGTGCCCCAGGTTGCCGTGAAAGAGGAGCGACGCGTACTTCGGTACGCGAGCGACGGTTTGAACGTCAAGGTGCGGCGTCTCAGAA
>CALLRY010000180.1:0-1159 GCA_938014285.1 uncultured Collinsella sp.
GGCAGCTCGACGGTCGAGCTCGTCTCCGCCAACAAGGTTATCGCCGCGGGCTCGCTTGAGGCTGCAGTCCAAAAGCTCAACGATGCCAATAAGCAGATCGCTGTTGATTACGGCGCCAAGGGCGGCAACGTCAACGATGTTCTGAAGGCGCAACTTGCCGACCTGGGCTTTACCGACGTTGACGTTAAGGTCTCCGAGGGCGGCGTTGCCTTTAATGCCGAGGATGCCAAGGCCACGGTCGGCATCTCCGACGCCCAGGATAAGACCAACGGCGATGTGACGTTCTTCTACATCGACCCCAACGACTACACCGGTTACAACATCGACGGTCTGCGTAGCGCCGATGTGGTGTTTGAGCTGTCGCGCGATGGCAAGACCGAGTATTATCAGCCCAACAAGTCGGTGCAGGTTGCTTGGGACGAGGCTCGTGTGCAGCAGATGCTCGACGATGCCGCCGAGCAGGTTGCCATCGGTTACGCCGCAGGCGATTCGGCTGAGTCCGTCACGTCCAACCTCACGCTTCCGTATCGCGCGGGCTCCAATAACAAGTTCGAGGTTAGCTGGAAGAGTTCCGACGGCGATGTCATTTGGCCGTTCGGTTATGGCTGGGACGACTACACCGGCAAGGTGACGCGCGTTTCGAGCGATCGCACCGTAACGCTGACCGCGACCGTTTCGTTTGTGAGCGGTGGCCCGTCTGACGTTAAGGGCGCGCACGACTTCACGGTGACCGTTAAGGGCGATCCCGAGAAGGTCGCCGCCGACAAGAAGGCGCTGCAGGAGAAGGTCGATGCGGCCTTTACCTACGACAACATTAAATACTCCGGCACCGAAACGGTTGCCAACAAGGATGGCCTAACCGCCGACCTGCAGATGCCGCGCACGAGCACGCTCAATATCGACGGCAAGTACTACAAGGTCGAGTACTCCGCCAGCACCGATGGCATTACGTTTAACGGTTATAAGGGCACGGTCTATCAGCCGCTGCCTGGCACCGAGGCAGCGAAGACCAAGGTCACCCTTACGGTGACCGATAAGTCCAACGCCGAGGTCACGGCAAGCAAGACCCTCGACTTTGCGATTTCTCCGCAGGACCAGGGCGAGCTCAATGCCGAGCTTTCTCTTATGGAAAAGGCGAAGGCCGGCTATGCTGCCGCCA
>CALLRY010000181.1:0-2644 GCA_938014285.1 uncultured Collinsella sp.
CATGATCGTATAGACATGCGGTAATTTGAACTTAAAACGTCTGTTTGTCTTCTTCGCCTTCGTATCTGACATAGATACCTCCAAAGAACTCGAGACTGCATCGCATCTCGCTTCAACGTTTGCACAATGCAAACGTTCTATGACGTCCCATAGATTACCAGCAGCTTTTTCCTTCATCAAGATAATTTCAAACTGATTGCCACAACGCGGTTGAACGGTTGCGTTTGCGCCGTGAACGGTATGGAAACGCCCGGTGAGATGATCCACCGGGCGTTTCCATTCGCAATGTCCTAGATGTCAAAAACGTAGCGAGACCCAACGATTCGCTGACGTCCGATGATAAACGGCCGCCGCTGCTCATCGAAAAAGAAGGCTTCCATATAAAACAAGGGTTCGCCAACGGGAACTGCCAACAGTCGAGCGACCTCGGGCGACGCGCACGCGATCTCGAGCGTGCACGGGTCGGTAAACGCGGGCGTGCGGCCCGTCCGGTTGCGCACGAACTCAAAAATGGATTGGTTAGATAGAGGTGCCGTTGATAGATAAGCGTTGTCCTCGTAAACGTATATGTTGTTCTCGAGCATGACGGGGACTCCATCGGCAGTACGCACACGCTCAACGCAAATCAAATCAGTTCCAACGGGAACACCAAAGAACTGCGCTTCGGTGGAATCCGCCGGCAGTATCTTTCTCGAAATGACGCACGCCCCCGGCTCCATTCCGTTAACGCGGCATGCGTCCGAAAAACTCTGGACGTCATCCTTCTGGCGAATCTTGCGCTTGAGCTTGGGGGCATTGACAAACGTGCCTTTCCCCTGTCGCTTCGTTAGATAGCCCTGCTGGACGAGCTCCTCAATAGCGCGTCGCACGGTAACGCGGCCGACTTTATAGCTCTCAGCCAATTCGAATTCGTTGGGTATCCGCGCGCCTGCCTTGTAGGCGCCGGAGTTGATTTCGTTTTTAATGATATCAATGACCTGTTGGTACAGCGGTATCGCTGCTTTACCGTCAGTTGGCCCTTCAGTCGGTGGCATATACCCTCTCCCAGCACAATTAATTCTAAAACGGGCTTAAGGGCATTCAACAAGTCCTTAAGCCCGCATTAGCTTAAAGTATGCTAGGTGTCGCACCAAAATGTCGGGTATTTACTCATCAGACCCGAAAAACGCGCAACTACCGCGCTCCTAAGAAAGCGTGAGCAGCTCCGGCAACTGGTCGATAATCTTGTCCGCGGCATCCTGGCTAAAGCCAAAGCGCTCCTCGCGCTTGGCAATGACTGTCAGACCGGCTCGCTTGCCGGCAGTGATGCCAGGCACCGAGTCCTCAACGCAGCAGCAGCGATTCGCGGGCAGCCCCAGCAGATCCAGCGCATGCAGGTAGATGTCGGGCTCGGGCTTGCTCTCCTTAAACTGCTCGCCGCTCACCACATACTCAAAGGCATCCGACAGCCCGCATGCGTTGAGCACTTCCTCGATGCTAACCATGGGAGACGAGCTGGCAAGCGCCACACGAACGCCACGGCGCGGCAGCTCTCGAATCGTATCCACGGCGCCTGGGTTAATCAAAGCCTGATAGTCGCGCGGACGTTTATGCGCCCACTCGTCCCAACGGGCCAACGCTTCCTCGCCAGTGAAATGCCCCTTACCGGCGCGCTCAAACCAATCGACCAGCATATGCAGGAAGAACTGATGGGAGGTACCGACCTGCCCATTCAACTCCTCTTGAGTCAGATTAAGCCCCAGCTCCTTGGCAAACGCGGCAGTCTCGCCCAAGTAGTAATACTCGGTATCGACAATGACGCCGTCCATGTCAAAGATAACGGCGTCGAACGGAAATGCGGACACGGCACCCTCCCTAACAAAAGGACGCCCGCGAGCAGGCGCCCGAATCATGCATTAATCGGCGATTCTAGCCCAGCAGCTTATCCAGCGCCACCGCAATACCATCTTCGTTGTTATTGGTGGTCACCATCTGGGCCACAGCCTTAACCTCATCGACGGCGTTTCCCATGGCAACACCGGTGCCGGCCCACTCGATCATGGACTTGTCGTTCTGGCCGTCGCCAAACGATACGACCTCGCTGGCATCGATGCCGAGCTTGGGCAGGGCACCCTCGAGCGCATGGGCTTTGTCGATACCGGGCGCCGTGTACTCAAAGTACCAGTCGGCCGTAAACATGCCCGAAAGCGTCTGGGTAAAGGGCGCATACATCTCCTCGTAATGCGCCTGCAGGTAGGCCGGATCGCCCGCAGTGAGTAGCTTGTCCACGGGATAAGCATCAGCGACCTCATGCAGGCTCTCCACCTCGCGAATCTTAAGATCGCACGCGTCGCGCTCATACTTGACGATATTCTTCTGCGAGCCGTCAGGCAGCGTGATCATGCAATGGTACGAGTCCTCGACATGCAAATCACGACCGAGCGAAATCATAGGGATCACGTCAAAATTACGCAGGTGATCAATCAGGCGATGCAATTCGTCGGCAGGCATAGCCTGGTCAAAAAGAACCTCATCGGTCTGAGCGTCGACCACATGAGCGCCATTAAAGGCAACTAGCAGACCGTCATGGTTTTGAAGGTCGAGCTCCTGCGCCAAGGCGTGCAGCCCCCATGCGGGACGACCCGAAGCCAAGATGAGCTTAATG
>CALLRY010000182.1:0-3076 GCA_938014285.1 uncultured Collinsella sp.
CCGCAGGTTGAGCACACGTCAGCGAAAACGCCCCTAGGCGAGCAAGGTGACGCGAAAGAGGAGGGCATTGACCTTCTGGTCATGCCCGACGATTGAACGTCAGATTGCCGCTTAGGGGCGTTTGCAGCGTCGGGTCGTTACGGCGTTTGGTAAAACGCCGTAACTATTAAAGCTGGCGCAGGCCCTCTTCCAGGCCGGTCTTGCTGTCGGTCTTCTCGTCGCGCATCTTGATGACGCGGGCGGGGACACCGGCCACGACGGCACCGGCGGGGACATCCTCGACGCACACGGCGCCGGCGGCAACAACAGCGCCCTTGCCCACGCGTACGCCCTCCAGGACCACGGCGTTGGCGCCGATCATGACGTCGTCTTCGATGATGACGGGCGTGGCGCTTGCGGGCTCAACGACGCCTGCCAACACGGTTCCAGCGCCGATGTGGCAGTTCTTGCCCACGGTGGCGCGGCCGCCTAGCACGGCGCCCATATCGATCATGGAACCCTCGCCGATAACGGAGCCGATGTTGATGATGGCGCCCATCATGATGACGGCACGGTCGCCAATCTCGACGCGGTCGCGGATGATCGCGCCCGGCTCGATGCGGGCGTTGATGCCCTTAAGGTCGAGCATGGGCACGGCGGAGTTGCGGCAATCGTTCTCCACGTCGTAGTAATCGATGGAATCGGCGTTGGCGTCCAGGATGGCCTTAAGCTCATCCCAGTCGCCAAAGACGGTCTTGCCGCGACGACCGCCGTAGACATGTGCGTCGCCCCAAGCAACCTTCATGCCCGGCTTCTCGCGCACGTACAACTTGACGGGCGTCTTTTTGGGCGCGGTGGCGATGTAGTTGATAATCTCCTGTGCATCCATCTCGGCTGCGTTACTCATTTGCTATCTCTCCTTTGGGCGGATTCGGTTGACACCTGGTTAGACAAACATGACCTGGTCGAACGTATAGAAGCCGGGTTCGCGGGTGACGAGCTTCTGCGCGGCTGCCAAGGCGCCGTTGACAAAGATCTGACGACTCGTGGCGCGGTGGGTGAGCGTGACCTCCTCGTCCTGGCCGAAAAAGCTTACCTCGTGCACGCCGGCGACGGTGCCGCCGCGCAGCGAGTGCATACCGATCTCCTTGGGGTCACGCGCGCCGCACATGCCCTCGCGGCCATAGACGGGGTGGTAGCCTGCCTCGGGCTCAGCTTCGACGACGGCATCGAGCAGTAGCTTGGCAGTGCCGCTGGGGGCATCGACCTTTTGGTTGTGGTGCGTCTCGACGATTTCGCAGTCAAAGCCGGGCAGCTCGCGTGTAGCCTGCGCTACCAGATGGCGCAGGGCTGCGATACCGATGGAGTAATTGCCCGAGTGCATAACGTGGGTGTTCTGGCCCAGCTCACGCAGGCGGTCCATCTGCTCGGGGGTGTAGCCTGTGGTGCCTGAGACCAATGCCGCGCCCGTGCGCTCGACATAGGCGACGACGGCGTCGAAGGTCGCGACGTTCGAGAAGTCGATAATCACATCGGCAGCCGGTGCGTTCTCGAGCTTGCTCAAATCGAAGCCAATCTGGGCCACGATATCAAAAACGGGTTGACCGGCGGCGTCGACAACGCCCTCGGCGGTGGTGCGGATGAGCGAGCCCATGCGGCCCGTTCCCATAATGACGGTCTTAATCAAGCAGACCAGCTCCCTTCAGAGCATCGGTAAGTGCGGCTCGCGTGTCGTCTGCCATGGGGCACAGCGGCATACGGTAGTTTGCCTCGATCATGCCCATCTGGGCGAGCGCTTCCTTGACGGGGATGGGGTTGACCTCGCTAAAGAGGGCATTGATGAGCGGCTGGCCGGCAATCTGGATATCGCGGGCGCGTGCCACGTCACCGTCCAGATAGGCGCGGCACATGTCGTGCACGAGCTGCGGCTGAACATCGGCCCACACGCTGATGGTGCCCGAGGCGCCCAGGCTCATGAGCGGTACGGTAAGCGCGTCCTCGCCCGAGTACATGCGGAAGTCGTCTGACAGCAGGTGGGCGATCTTGGCCGCGTAGGCGACGTTGCCCGAGGCCTCCTTAATACCCATGATGTTGGGGTGCGCGGCCAGGCGTTCTACGTTGCGCTCGCTGATGCCGCAGCCACAGCGGCCGGGGATGTTGTACAGGATGCAGGGGATGTCCACGGCATCGGCGACGGTCTTAAAGTGCTGATAGGTACCCTCTTCATTGGACTTGTTGTAGTAGGGGGTGATGAGCAGCAGACCGTCGGCGCCCAGGCCCTGATAGGTGAGCGACTTGGTGAGCATGGTCTGCGTGGAGTTGGAGCCCGAGCCGGCAATAACGGGGACGCGTCCTGCAACATGCTTGACCACAGCGGCGACGACGGAGTTGTCCTCGTCATCGGTCATCGTGGCACTCTCACCGGTGGTGCCCAGGGTGAGGATGGCGTCAGTGCCATTTTGCAGGTGGAAATCGATAAGGCGCTCAAGCGCGTCAAAGTCGACACTGCCGTCCTTTTTAAACGGCGTGACAAGGGCGACGATTGAGCCCTCGAGATTGCGGATATCCATGTTCTTCTCCTTCGCTTCCGCGATCTGGACGCGTTTGTTCCATTTGGCGGCGACTGCTAGGCGCTCGTCCTGAGCGCGACGGCGGGCGCTTTCGGCGCGCGATTTGGCCAGCAGCTCGCGGCCGCACGGCAGCACGTCGAGTGTGGCAAAGTAATCGCCCGGACGCTCGGCGCGGCGAATGAGGTCTGCCGAGCCATCGGGGCGCAGCAGGACCTCGGCGGAGCGCAGGCGGCCGTTGTAGTTGTAGCCCATAGAGTGGCCATGCGCGCCGGTGTCGTGAATCACGAGCAGGTCGCCCATGTCGATATGCGGAAGCTCGCGGTCGATGGCGAACTTGTCATTGTTCTCGCACAGATTGCCCGTGATGTCGTACGTGTTCGTGACGGGGGCTGCGGTTTTATCGGGACCGTCCGGCTGACCCATCACCGTGATGTGGTGGTAAGCGCCATACATGGCGGGACGAATGAGGTCGACGGCACTGGCGTCCACGCCGATATAGTCCTTGTAGATCTGCTTCTCGTGGATGG
>CALLRY010000183.1:0-1263 GCA_938014285.1 uncultured Collinsella sp.
CGAGGTAGGTTGGACTCATCCCGATCAGCGCGGCGAAGCCGCGTTGGGATAGGCCGCGCTCGTCGCGCAGATCCTTGATCCTCAACCCGTATTGCACCCTTATCGTGGACATGCGCCCATGTTCTGGCATGGACGGATGCCGGGTGCATCATTTTGAGTGAGCATTTAGAGCACGACGTGGTATCGTGGTCTGGTCGTAGCGTGGAAGGATATACGGACATGGCCATCGTCATTGAACTTGACGAAATCATGGAGGATCGAGGCGTGTCGCTCAACAAGCTGTCGCACCGAGTTGGGATCACCAACGTGAACCTATCCCGGATTAAGACCGGCAAGGTGCGAGCTGTACGATTCTCGACGCTCGCCGCCATCTGCGATGCGCTGGAATGCCAACCAGGAGACATATTGAAGAACGTTGAGCCATAGCCGTCGAGAACGGCCTGACGTTGAAGGAGTTCTTCGCCAAGATGCCGGATTGATGAACGCGCCAGCGACGTTGCTGGAGCAACATCCGGGCGCGTGCTATAATGCAAGACAATCGGTGCCCCGCCCACCCGGGCAGCATCGGTTAACTGACTAAGCCGGTTTTACCTTCCAGGGGAGACCGGCTTTCTTGTTGTCCCAACACCGTCCGTCATTCGTCGCGTCTCCCGACTAGGTCGATCAGCGCGACAACCACCAACAACAACTCGCATACCGCTATGACTGTCTGTGCGTCCATGAGCACTCCTTTCGGAAGCTGCCCAGGACATGACGGAGCACCGCCGGAGATTCTACCACGGGCGCGGTTCCGGCCGCCTCTCGAGCAAGGGGCGGTGCCGCCGCCAGGATCGTGCTCGAGGTTCGGGAAGAATATCCGCAGTGAAGGAGGCGGCGAAGTCAACCAAGACCAGGATGGCGTAGGCGCTTGAAAGCCATGCGGGAATCGGAAGGCATCCGGAAATTCGGCAGTGACAGGGTGCAAGCACCCTGTACCCTCTTTCGTTTCGAGCGGAGCGAGCGAGCGCAAGCGAGGGGCGTTACATCGCCCGCCGGACACGGCACGGAGGCACCGCCTCCGGCTTGCGCGCAACCGGCGCGCTCCAGGGTTCGGGGCGGAAGCCCCGCTGCACGTTGTAGCGCAAAATTTATTTTGTGTTACAACGTGCGTCTCTTGCTAACCTCCCTACAGAGTTTAACGTGCTGCGCGGCCTAGCGCAAGCGCGGGTTCGGGCCGATGGGCGCGGGTGGCTTTGCACAGGCTTTCCCATGAAGGGACCCTAC
>CALLRY010000184.1:0-4113 GCA_938014285.1 uncultured Collinsella sp.
ACCAGGGGTGAAGCCCAACGCCGGCGATGATACCTGGTTGGCGACAGGCGCGCTCGTTTGCGGCCGAAAAGTCGCGCGGATTGACGCCGCAGTCAAATAGACCCAAACCCAGCGCCGTCGCCTCATCGGCAACGGCGTCCGGGTGAGCCATTAAATCAAGATGGCAGTGTGCATCAAATAACCGGGGCTCCATCTCGGTGCGCTCCGCTAGTCCAGACGTTGGCCATCGGAGC
Source organism: uncultured Collinsella sp. (assembly GCA_938014285.1). Lineage (GTDB taxonomy): Bacteria > Actinomycetota > Coriobacteriia > Coriobacteriales > Coriobacteriaceae > Collinsella. The sequence goes on from CALLRY010000184.1 coordinate 234, forward strand.
GTACGCGCTCAGTGCCGCGGCCGCTGATCTGGCGGATAACCTCGCCGGCAATCATCTGGCCCATGATGGGCGGCATAAAGCTGGCGGTTCCCAGCTCGGTGCGCTCGTGGATGTTGGAAGGGTCGCGGGGCTGTGTCTTAACCGATTCCTCGCAGCTAAACAGTACATGCAGGCTCTTGATTCCGCGCTTCTTGCATTCTTTGCGCATGATGCGGCTCATGGGGTCACGTACCGTATCGAAAATGTCGGCAAAGCGGAGGCACTTGGGATGGAGCTTGTTGGCCCCGCCCATGGAGCTAACCAAACGAATGTCGTGGTCCTGAGCATATTTGGCAATGGTGAGCTTGGCCGAGATGGTGTCGATGGCGTCGACGACGTAGTCGAGCTTGCCGTCTGTCTGCTCCAAAACGCTCGCGAAGAAATCATCGATGTTGTCGCTCAGCAGGTATTCGGTGCGCTTGATGACGGTAGCGGTAGGGTTGATGTCGTGAATCATAGCCTCCATGACGTCGACTTTGCGCTTGCCGACGGTGCTGTGAAAGGCGATGGCCTGGCGATTGATATTGCTGGGCGCGATGATGTCCTTATCCAGAATGACGAAATGACCGATGCCGCCGCGGGCGAGTGCCTCGCAGCAGTTGGAGCCCACGCCTCCGCAGCCGAGCACTAGCACCGTAGCATCGGCGAGCTTATCGAGTGCCTCGCGGCCCATGATAATCTCGAGCTTGGTGTCGCGTGTCTCGATGGGAGTTGCGGTTGTGGTTTCGGTCATAAATATCCTCCGATGGGGAAGCGAATCGTGTTTTAGCTATCGCCATTATAGGTAATCGCCCATAGGTTGCGATGGCGTTTGCTTTGATGTGGTTTGAAGCATTGCGATTAGATAGATAGACAAACATCTAAATATTGAGTATAGTGTGCACGTCATGAGAGATGATGAGAGGAGGTCTTATGCCGGGAGAGGGTTTTAAGGCGCTTGCCGATCCAACGCGACGGCGCATTTTGGAGTTGCTGCGCGAGGGCAATTGCACGGCGGGGGAGCTTGCCGAGCATTTCGATATCAGTAAGCCGTCGCTGAGCCATCACTTGGCGACGCTCAAAAACGCCGGGTTGGTGACCGACGAGCGCCATGGCCAAAACATCGTATACAGCTTAAACACCACCGTCATGCAGGATTTAATTGGCTGGTTTATGGGTTTTACAAACACTGAAGGTGATAAGGATGAATAACGAAAACAAGGGCATTCACCCCACGGGGGTATCGTCGCGCGTGTGGATTGCGCTGGTCGCTCTGTGCGTCGCCAATGTCGTAGCGCACCTCATGGTGATGCCGAGCTTGCCTGCGCAGATTCCCACGCACTGGGGCGCGAACGGTGCCGTCGACGGTTGGGGTCCTAGCTGGATGGCCTCCGCGCTCGGCGTGCTGCCTCTGGCACTTCTCGCAATGTTCTGCGTGGTGCCGCGCATCGACCCCAAGGGCGAGGCGTATCGAACCTCGGGCAAGTTCTATCAGGGCTTCGTAATTGCCTTCACCTTGTTCATGTGCGCCATAAGCTGGCTGGGAGAGCTTACGGTCTGGGGCGTGGTGCCGGCGGTCGGTTCGGTTAACGTGCTGATTTCCGGTGTTGTCGGTTTGCTGTTCATCGGCGTAGGCAACTACTTGCCGCGTGTGAAGCAGAACTATACGCTCGGTATCAAGACACCCTGGGCGCTTGCCGATCCCGAGAACTGGCGCCGTACGCAGCGTTTTGGCGGCGCCTGCTTTATGGTGCTGGGTATTGGCCTGATTGTGATGGGCGTGGCAGGCAGCGTGCTTTCGAGTGAAGTCGTCGCCGCGGTGATTGCGGCTCTGGCGTTTGGTTCGGTTGGAGCCGTCTACGTCTACTCGTATCTGTTGTGGCGCAAATCGCAGCGAGCCGCTCGTTAAGGTTGCGGAAAACTAGCGTACGCAGTTCATAGTATGTTCTGGGGGACTTTTCCCAGGTAGTATTAGGGGGTGTGGGCAACCATGCCCCTTTTTCGTTACGTTTCAGAGCTGGTTTTTCCATTTCGTTTCCACTAAAGCGAAACAAGAATAGGGAAACAGCAGGTAGAAAGGATAAAACAGACAAATGGCGGAGTTTATCTACCAGATGTATCAGGCTCGCAAGGCCCATGGCGACAAGGTGATCCTTGACGACGTGACCCTGAGCTTCTACCCCGGTGCCAAGATCGGCGTCGTGGGCCCCAACGGTATGGGCAAGTCGACCCTGCTCAAGATCATGGCCGGCATCGAGGAGGTCTCCAACGGCGATGCCAGGCTCACTCCCGGCTACACCGTGGGCATCCTGCAGCAGGAGCCGCCGCTCGACGACGACAAGACCGTCATCGAGAACGTGCGCATGGCGTTTGGCGACATGATCGCCAAGGTCGATCGCTTCAACAAGATCGGCGAGGAGATGTGCGACCCGGACTGCGACATGGACGCCCTCATGGCCGAGATGGGCAAGCTCCAGGACGAGATCGACGCCGCTGACGGCTGGGATATCGATTCCAAGCTCGGCCAGGCCATGGACGCCCTGCAGCTGCCCGATTCTGACATGCCGGTTAATGTGCTTTCCGGCGGCGAGCGCCGTCGCGTGGCCCTGTGCAAGCTGCTGCTCGAGGCTCCCGACCTGCTGCTGCTCGACGAGCCTACGAACCACCTGGACGCCGAGTCGATCCTGTGGCTCGAGCACTTCCTGCACAACTACCAGGGCGCGGTGCTTGCCGTCACGCACGATCGCTACTTCTTGGATAACGTTGCCGAGTGGATCTGCGAGGTCGACCGCGGTCACCTTTATCCCTACAAGGGCAACTACTCCACGTATCTGGAGACCAAGGCCGCGCGTATCGAGGCACAAGGTAACCGCGATGCCAAGCTCGCCAAGCGCATGGAGGCCGAGCTCGAGTGGGTACGCAGCTCGCCCAAGGCTCGCCAGGCAAAGAACAAGGCCCGTCTGGCTCGCTACGAGGAGATGGAGGCCGAGGCCCGCGCAAGCCAGAAGCTCGACTGGACCGATATCCGCATTCCCGTTGGACCGCGTCTGGGCAACAAGGTGCTCGAGGCTCATCACCTGCACAAGGAGTTCGATGGCCGTGTGCTCATCGACGACCTATCGTTCACCCTGCCGCGTAACGGCATCGTGGGCGTCATCGGTCCCAACGGTGTGGGCAAGACTACGCTCTTCAAGACCATCGTGGGCCTGGAGCCGCTGACTTCGGGCGAGCTCGAGGTGGGCGAGACCGTCAAGATCTCCTATGTCGATCAGAACCGTTCTGGCATCGATCCCGATAAGAACCTGTGGGAGGTCGTCTCGGATGGCCTGGACCACATGATGGTCGGCGAGACCGAGGTCCCCAGCCGCGCGTACGTGGCGAGCTTTGGCTTTAAGGGCCAGGACCAGCAGAAGCGTGCTGGCGTACTCTCCGGTGGTGAGCGCAATCGTCTGAACCTGGCGCTCACGCTCAAGCAGGGCGGCAACCTGCTGCTCCTCGACGAGCCCACGAACGATCTCGACGTCGAGACGCTGTCCTCACTCGAGGCGGCGCTGCTCGAGTTCCCGGGCTGTTCGGTGGTCATTAGCCACGACCGTATGTTCCTGGACCGCGTCGCCACGCACATCCTGGCGTGGGAAGGCACCGACGAGAACCCGGGCAACTGGTATTGGTTTGAGGGCAACTTTGAGGCCTATCAGGTCAACCGTATCGAGCGCCTTGGCGAGGACGCAGCCCAGCCGCATCGTATTCACCGTAAGCTGACGCGCGACTAGATCGTTACGCGGTTTTCCAAACCGCGTAACTGCTCGACGCTGCGTGGGTCGCAAGCACCCCATCTTGCCGTTCAAACCGTCGCTCGCGT
>CALLRY010000185.1:0-3276 GCA_938014285.1 uncultured Collinsella sp.
GCACCGGGTCGCCCTTAAATGCCGTGCGGTTGAGTACCAAAGCCGCGATACAGCCAACCGCAATGCCGATCAGATAGAGCGAGACCATGGCGGGAACCGTCGCCTGTGGGAAAAACGCCCCGCACAGCAGACCATAGACCGGCAACTTGGCCGAGCAGCTCATAAACGGCGTGAGCATGACCGTCATCTTGCGGTCGTGCTCGGATGGGAGCGTACGGGTCGACATGATAGCCGGCACGGTGCAGCCAAAACCGACGAGCATGGGCACGAAGCTGCGGCCCGACAGGCCAAAGCGACGCAACACCTTATCCATGACAAAGGCTACGCGTGCCATGTAGCCGGAGTCTTCCAGAATGGAGAGGAACAAGAAGAGCACGACGATAATCGGCAGGAAGGTCAGCACACTGCCCACGCCCGTAAGCACGCCGTCGACAGCCAGCGAGCGCACCACGTCGTTGGTGCCGAACGCCTTGAGGCCTGCATCGGCCGAAGCGATGATGGCAGCGATGCCGTCCTCCATAAGTCCCTGCAACGCCGCGCCGATCACGCCAAACGTCAGCCAAAAGACGAGGCCCATGATCAGCAGAAACGCCGGGATGGCCGTATAGCGACCCGTCAGAATGCGGTCGATCTTGACGGAGCGCACGTGCTCGCGGCTCTCGTGCGGCTTGACGACACAGCGCCCGCACACGTCGCCGATAAAGCTAAAGCGCATGTCGGCCAGCGCGGACAGGCGGTCGGTGCCGGCCTCGCCCTCCATCTGGGTAATGATGTGCTCGATGGCGTCGAGCTCGTTGCGATCCAGGTGAAGCGCCTCGGTTACCAGCTCATCGCCCTCGACCAGCTTGGTCGCCGCAAAGCGCACCGGGATGTGCGCCGTCACGGCATGGTCCTCGATCAGGTTAGCAATACCGTGGATGCAGCGATGCAGCGCACCGCCGTCCGGACCGTCGGGCGCGCAAAAGTCCAGGCGACCGGGGCGCTCGCGGAACCGCGCCACGTGCAAGGCATGATCCACCAACTCGCCGATACCCTCGTTGCGGGCAGCACTAATGGGAACAACGGGCACGCCCAACAGGCTCTCGAGCAGGTTGACGTCCACGGCGCCGCCGTTGGCGGTCACCTCGTCCATCATGTTGAGCGCGATGACCATGGGGCGGTCGAGCTCCATGAGCTGCAGTGTCAGGTACAGGTTACGCTCGATGTTGGTGGCGTCAATGATGTCGATGATGGCGTCCGGACGCTCGTCGAGGATGAACTGACGGCTCACGACCTCCTCGCCTGTGTACGGCGACAGGGAGTAAATGCCGGGCAGGTCGGTAACGCTCGCCTCGGGATGGTTACGGATGGTGCCATCTTTGCGGTCGACCGTCACGCCGGGAAAGTTACCGACGTGCTGGTTGGAGCCCGTCAGCTGGTTGAATAACGTGGTCTTGCCGCAGTTTTGGTTGCCGGCGAGGGCAAAGTGCAGCGGCGCGCCCTCTGGCACGGCCGTCTTTGCCGCACGGGGCGAATACGTCCCCTCGCCCAGGGCCGGATGCTCCGTCGTGCCGATTGCGGCGTTAGCGCGCGGACCCGTATCGGTGTCGTGAATACCCACGAGCTCGATGCGAGCGGCATCGTCCTTACGCAGTGTCAACTCGTAGCCACGCAGGCGGATCTCGAGCGGGTCACCCATGGGGGCGTACTTCATCATGGTGACTTCGGTGCCCGGCGTTAGACCCATGTCCAAAATATGCTGTCGGAGTGCCTGATCGTCCGATGCCACCGATGCGACAACGGCGTCCTTTCCAATCTCGAGTGTATCGAGCTTCACGTCCGTGTTCCTCCCCCGGCGCCCGCAGGGCGTTGTATTTTGTTTAACTTGGCTAACCGTTTGCCATGGCTAACCATTTAACCACGCATGATAGCGCGAACACACACCGATGTTCAATCGACAGATTGCCGCCCTGGCGGGCTTGCAGCGTCAAGTGGTTACGGCGTTTGGTAAAACGCCGTAACTAAAACCCGTGGCGCTCCAGGAAGCGGAAGGCTAGGCGAATCCAGGGGCGGACTGCCACCTGCTTGTCCTCGTTGTCGACCGCGGTGTTGGCGTTGCCGAGCGAAAGGCCGTGACCACCCTGGTCGAAGACGTGCATCTCGCATGCAACGCCCTCCTCGGCCATGCGCTGCGCAAACGGGTAGACCTGCGCGATCGGCGCCGTCTTGTCGTCGGACACGCCCCACACAAAGGTCGGTGGCATCTGACGCGAAACATGCGTGGTGGGGCAGATGTCGGCCAGATGCTCGTCAGTTGCCTCGCCGCCCGTCACCATCGACAGGTAGTCGTTGAGCAAATCGCGCCCCGTCTTGCCGCCCGTCTTGGGCACACGCAAGTCAATGCGCGGATCGCGCGTCTGCATGTCGCGCACATAGGCAAAGTCGAGCAATGGATAGCCCAGCACCACGGCATCGGGACGAATGTCGTCCGGACGCGCCCCGGCAAGTGCCGCAAAGGGGCCGGTCTTCCACTGTGTTGCCAGCGAGGCGCAAATCATGCCGCCAGCAGAAAAGCCCACGACGCACACGCGCTTAGGATCGACATGCCACTCGTCGGCGTTGGCGCGCACCGTGGCGACCATCTTGGCAAGATCTGCCTGGGGGTGCGGAAAGCTCACGTCACCCGTAGAACTCGTGACATAGTTGAGCACAAAGGCCTGGTAACCGTGATCCAAAAACGCAAACGCCACAGGATCCTGCTCATGCGGAGCGATATGCGTAAACGCACCTCCGCCACAGATAATCACGGCAGGGCGGCGGCCATTCGGTTTATCGGGCAGCGGCTCGGCACCCAAATACGTAAACGTCGCCGGATATTCCTCGGTCGGCTCCTCGCCCCACAGCGCATGGTTCTCGACAATCATATGTGCTCCCTTCGCGCAAATTATGCGCCCTTGTTTTTCGCCTTCAAGCGTACCCCACTTGAACCCGTGGCGCAGAAACACTCCGGCAATAAGTTTCCCTTCAACTGATATATCACATAATCCCAGTTCAGAGGTATCGTTGAGCAGCGTAGAATAGGGGCGTTGACCAAGCCGCGAAACACATGTGAAACGTTTCCGGCAAACCAAACGCGCGATATGCGCCTATTTAAGTTGGAGGCAACTATGGGTCTGCTCGATTCGCTTAAGTCCACCTTCACCTCGACCGGCGAGGCGTCCGTTCCGCCCGCAGCAAGCTTCGCTACCCGCGAAGGCGTCATCTATGCCCCCGTCAACGGCGTGCTCGTCAACCTGA
>CALLRY010000186.1:0-3068 GCA_938014285.1 uncultured Collinsella sp.
GTCTCGCTCAGCTTGAGCGCTGCCTCCTCGGCAACACCGTAGTTGGGGCCGTTGCCGACGACCATGGCGGGCGTGTGCTCAGAAAGCTCGAGCATGTGTTCTTGGACATATGCCTCGGCGGTCTTGCACATCACGGCATTGGCATGGATAGCCTCGCGCAGGTCGTCAAGACGCTGGGCAACGCCCTTGGCGTCAATCGTTCCGCGCGCCTGACCGCCGTAGATACCAAAGAGCACCAGGTACTCAACGAGAACCTCAACGCCCAGAGTCACAAAGTCCACCGACTCGACGCCCACACCGTAGTCAAGAACGATGTCAGCGTGCTCCTTGATGGGCGCCTCGACGTTTGCCGTGAGCGCAACTGCAGCCATATCGTGTGCGCGCATGTAATCGAGCGCCGCAATCGTATTGGTCGAATAGCCACTCTGCGAGACGGCGATGTTGAGCGCATGCTGCGGATAGGTGTGTTCAAAATCAACGAAGGCCTCGGGCGTCACAACGGACACCTGCATTTGCAGGGTATCTTGCAGGTAATCGCGGGCGCAATCGGCGGCATGGCGCGACGAACCCGAAGCAACGATGCGCAGCGCGTCAAAAGAACCGGACTGGAAAATATCAACGAGCTGCGCTACCAGCTCAGACGAACGCTCGAGGTTCTCCCCCATACGCACATGGGCAAGCTGAACGTAATCGAGCATCTTCATCGTCTCACCTCGTAACAAATCATTAGTATTTGATACCAATCACAGTTACAGGTTACGGCTTTTTGATACCTCTTTGTCGATTAATTTATCCCCATCGGCGAACGGTCGATTTTGAGCCCTGTAAGGTTGTATATACAGCTGACGCAACGATCAAAACTGGTTAGTTTCCCTGCCGTTATTCACAAAATACCAGCTAGTACGTATAGGTGTAGCCGCCCGTATCGCCACGATTGAAGGACTTTACATACTCGATAGCCTGACCGCTCGCGTCATAGCTCACGCATTCCAAAAGCAAAACAAGATCGCCCTGTTCCAGTCCAAGGAGGCCGGCATCTCGTGCGCCCAGCGCTTCGATATCGAGCTTTTCCTGTGCCATGACTGGCTTTCGGCCCAGCATCTCATAGGTCTCGTACAAACTGAAGACCGACACGTCAATATCTTCGATGGTTGGGAACAGCAGGCAGGGAATCAGCGCCGTCTCAATCGATACGGGGCTACCGTTTATGCAGTTCAGGCGTCGAACGGAATAGAGCAGGTCGTCCTCGGCGATGCCAAACAGGTCGGCGTAATATGGCCCCGCATAACGCTTGGAACGCGCGAGAATACGGACGGACGGCTCGCCGCCCGAAGCACGGACCGATTCACGGAAACCGACCGTGCGTTCAAAAAAAGCAGGTACTTTCTGCGCCACAAAGGCACCTTTTCCCCGAACACGGCGAATCTGCCCGCGCCGAACCAGCTCATCGACAGCGCTTCGGATGGTCAAGCGTGTCGTACCAAATTCCTCGGCAAGGTCTTTTTCGGACGGAATCATGGAACCCGTGGGATATATACCGCGCTCGATACGTTCCTCGATGCGGCGTCGAATGCGCATATAAACCGGGGTGGCATCTACTGTTTCAGCCATTGTTCACCTGCCACGCTCCTCATGCCGTTCTCTTCGCCGTTATCGGCAAAGCGGAACTTTGTGGGCAAAATCACCGATTTGCAATGCTCCACAAAACGCATGTCCTTATCGAATTCGATCGAGCTCTCATAGAACACCGGCGTTCCCTCTTCTTGCTGGAGCAGCTCGGCCTCTTCGGCATTCAAACGCGAGATGGAAATATGCTCACGTCCATGCTCAACACGCACGCCGCCTTCTTTGAGCAAGACATCGTAAAGGCTCTCGCACTCAAAATCGTGCTCGGTAAGCGATGGGCACAGGGACAGGTTAACGTGAGCCGTCTCGATTGACGCCGGCTCGCCCTCAATAAGTCGAACGCGCTGCATGCGGAGCAAAGGAGCACCTACAGGCACCCCAAGCTTGTCGGCAAGCGCCTCATCCGCCTCGATGGTCCCGGTGGAAACCAGACGAGAAGAGGAGTGCAGGCCGGCAGTCCGCACAGCATCGGAAAAGTTATACGTTTCCTGGAAGATGTTCAGCGGCTTGGGAGGACACACATACGTACCCGATCCGCGACGGCTCTCGAGCGTTCCACACGAGATGAGCCGCGTGATACCGGCGCGCAACGCCGTACGCGAAACGCCAATCTCTTCGCACAGCACGCGCTCGGCCGGCAGGCGATCGCCGCCGGCAAGCTGGTGGTGCTGGATATACCAAAGAATTCCCTCAACAGCACGATCTTTGGGGGGAATTGCATAAGATTCGCCTGCCATTGCACAGACTCCTCATTCAGAAACGTATGCCGCCAAAATTAGGCCAGCCCTCCCATGGCATCAAATTCGGCCTTGATCTTCTCGGCGACATTCCGATACGACTTATATAGACTTGAATCGCGTTTGACTTCGTCGGTCATAACGGGAATCTCTAATTTGGAAACCTCGTCTTTTCCCGTCTGAACCGCCACAACAACGCCCATACCAAGACACATATTACGCTTGGCAGCGTTTATTTTCGCCGCCTTGGCAGGATTTGCCAGGATGCGCTGGGCAAATTCCTGTTTTGAGGCCACTTCCTCGGCCTCCGGATCGCCCGCCTCGGCTACTTCGCACTGCAACACGTCCGCATAGTCAAAAATCTTCGGCTCGCCTCCGCGCTGATGCACGGCCCACTTGCGACGCGTGGCATCCTGGTAGATAGCCGGCAAAAATGTAAACCGCGGCGGGTCCAAAATCGTATCCGTGATGGTAAACACATCGGGATCAAAGGCATCCTGCGGGTTTTTCTTCTTGAACAGACCCATATCAGCCTCCCGTACTAGCATTAAACAACTCAAGCCGAATATAGCACCAATTTCAAGCTCACGCTTTATCACATCGGTGCGTGGCACCTATGGCTCGCTCAGCGGAAGAGTTTACGGACGAGGGCCGGGGTGCCTGCTTTGTTTTGAGAAGTGGGCTTCGCGAACTTCTCAAAACAAA
>CALLRY010000187.1:0-3850 GCA_938014285.1 uncultured Collinsella sp.
ATGCCCGCCTGGTAGGTCTTTTTGCTCGACTGGTCGGACAGCTGCACGCTAAAGCCCAGGCGCGTAAAGAACGCGTGCCAGAAGGGGTAGTTCTCGTACATGTTGAGTGCGCGCGGGATACCCACGGTGCCGCGCGGGGCCTCGTCGGGACTCAGGATCTCGCGGTTAAAGAGCAGCTCGTTTTTCTTTTTGAAAAGGTTGGGGGCCTCAGTCTTCTGCTTTTTGTGGCCGGCGCCCTTCTCGCAGCGGTTGCCGGTAATGAAGCGCCTGCCGCCGCCAAAGTCGTTGACGGTAAGCTGGCAGTTGTTAGAGCAACGGCCGCAGCGGACATGCTTTTGCGTCACGGTAAGGTGCGCGATGTCCTCGGCAGAAAGAATGGTCGAGGTGCCGTCGGCGCCGGCGCGATCGCGGGCGAGCAGGGCCGCACCGTAGGCGCCCATGCAGCCGGCGATGTCGGGACGCACGGCATGAACGCCGGTGAGCTGCTCAAATGCGCGCAGCGTGGCATCGGACATAAAGGTGCCGCCCTGGACGATCACCTGGCTGCCGATCTCCTTGGGGTCGCGCAGCTTAATGACCTTGAACAGGGCGTTCTTGATGACGGAATAGGACAGGCCGGCCGCGATGTCGCCCACCGTGGCGCCTTCCTTTTGCGCCTGCTTGACGCGCGAGTTCATAAAGACCGTGCAGCGGCTGCCCAGGTCGACGGGAGCCTTAGCATGGATGGCGGCATCGGCGAACGCGCGCACGTCCATGTTCATAGACACGGCGAAACTCTCGATAAAGCTGCCGCAGCCCGACGAGCAAGCCTCGTTGAGCATGATGTGCTCGATGACGCCGTCCTTGACGCGCAGACACTTCATGTCCTGGCCGCCAATGTCCAGGATAAACTCGACGCCGGGCAGGAATGCCTTGGCGCCGCGCAGGTGCGCGACGGTCTCGATCTCGCCGGAGTCGGCCTTGAGGGCCTCGATGAGCAATGCCTCGCCGTAGCCCGTGGTGGTCACGTGGCCGATGGTGCAGCCGGCGGGGATGTGGTTGTAGAAATCGGCCATGATGACCTTGGCCGTGCCCAGGATGTCACCGTTGTTGTTGCCGTACCAGGTGTGCAACAGCTGGCCGTCCTCGCCCACGAGCGCGGCCTTCATGGTGGTGGAACCGGCGTCGATGCCGATGAACACGCGGCCGGTGTAGCCGTCGAGCTTACCCTTGGGGACGACCTCGGTGTCGTGGCGAGTCTTGAACTCGGCAAAATCCTCGTCGGTGGCAAAGAGCGGATCCAGGCGCTCGACCTCGGCACCCTGCGTGTCACCCAAGCTGTCGATGGCCTCGATGAGCTGCGGGAACGTGCTGAGCTTATTGGACTCGTGCGCCATGGCGGCGCCGCTCGCCACAAACAGGTGGGCGTTTTGGGGCACGATACGGTGTTCCTCGTCCAGGTTGAGCGTGAGGTAGAAGCGGTGGCGCAGCTCGGAGAGATACTGCAGCGGGCCGCCCAGGAAGGCGACGTTGCCGCGGATGGGACGGCCGCACGCCAGGCCCGAGATGGTCTGGGTCACGACAGCCTGGAAGATGGAGGCAGCCACGTCCTCGGGGCGGGCACCCTCGTTGAGCAGCGGCTGGACGTCGGTCTTGGCAAAAACGCCGCAGCGGCTGGCAATGGGATAGATGGTGGTGGCGTTGGCCGCGAGTTCGTTAAGGCCGCTGGCGTCAGTGTGCAGCAGGGTTGCCATCTGATCGATGAACGCGCCCGTGCCGCCGGCGCAGGTGCCGTTCATGCGCTGCTCGATGCCGTTGTCGAAATAGATGATCTTGGCGTCCTCGCCGCCCAGCTCGATGGCGACATCGGTGGCTGGGATGAGGGTCTCGACGGCGCGCTTGCTGGCGATGACCTCCTGGACAAACTCCAGGTCGAGCCACTGGGACAGCAGTAGGCCGCCCGAGCCGGTAATGGCGCAGGTCATCTGGGCCGTCGGCAGCACGGTCGCAGCGCCCTCGAACAGGTCGCGGGCGCAGGCGCGGACGTCGGTGTGGTGGCGCTGGTACTTGGCGTAGACGATCTGGTTGTCGTCGTTGAGCACGGCGAGCTTAACGGTAGTGGAACCCACGTCGATGCCCAGGTGCAGGTTGCCGCGAGCATTCTCGGGGTTGAAGATCGCGCCTTCGGGGGCCTGGCCGGCGGCTACGGGATCGGCGGCGGTGGCGGGCTCGCCAGCGACGGACGTCTTTCCTGCCGCGTTCTTGGCATCGGCAACTGCCTCAGCAACTTTCTCGGCAGCCGCGGTCGCGGTCTTCTGCGCGGCGTCCACCACGGTGGGCGCGGCCTCGCGTGCGGCAGCGACCATGCGGTCCTTGATGCCCTCGACGAGTTTGCTCATTGTCTCTCCTCTTAGTTGTTGGACTCGACGGTTGCGGCGGTGTCGGCCGCGTCCTCGAGCTGCAGGTTCAATAGCTTCATGCCGTATTCCGGCACGTTGATATCGATGGGTTGGCCATACAGGTCACCAGGGCGCACAAAAGCGAGCACCGTCATAATGCGCGCCATGGCCTCGGGCGATTCGGTGAGCCCACGCTCAAACCAGCGCTGAATCATGCCGACCTCGGCGCTCACGACGTAGGTGACGTAGTAGTCAAAGAACGTGCCCAGCGCCAGGCCCAAAATGCCCGTCTGCGCACGCGGCACCACGGCCTCACGAGCGGTGTCGATGATCCTTTTAATGAAGGCCTGGTCGCCGCCCGGACCCAGCAGCGCACCGATTAAGTCGCGGTTGGCCGCAAGATAACGCAGCAGCTCAACCGAACCGGGCGCCGGCTCGAGCTCATCGATGTTGTGATAGAGGTCGGGCAGCTGAGCTGCGGTGATGAGCTCAATGCGCTCACGGATCTCGGCCAGCAAGCCATCCTCGATTTGATTGATAAAGTCGGGAATATCGCGGTAGTGCGAATAGAACGTGCGGCGCGTAAGGCCGGCGCGCTCGGTGAGCGACGCGACATTAATGCGCGAAAGGTCGCCGCTTTCGGCAAGCTCGCTGGCAAGTGCCTGGCGAAGGGCACGCTGCGAGCGAAGGGACCGGCGATCGCATTTCTCGAGCTGGGACAAGCGTCCTCCTTGTTACTCAACCTGTGCGCTATTGCACAGTGCGAGTATTATTGCACACCGTGTGCATCAACACGTAAAGGCAATATTTTGGATGTGACAAAGGGACAGTCCCTTTGTCACATCCAGCGACCGCCTAGGTTGTGCCAGTTGTGCCTGGCTTTTGGAGCGGCATTACCGATTGTCCAAAATGTCATTCGTGGGTAGAATAATGTCGACGGCAGCCCAAGTTCTGCAAAGCTGGGCAGCGCCGTTGTTTGCATTAGGGGGTCAACGCCTTAGCGGCGGCGACCCCTTCTGTTGCGCTTCGAACGCTGCTTGAGTGCCTCGGAAAGGCCGACAAGCGCCGTGAAGAACGAGACCAAAGCGGTCAGAAGTCTCACGAAATCAATCAAATCGGTCATGGGCATCACCTCCCATCAGATGGAGGGCGTTGCCCGGCACATGGAACTGCCGCCAACGATACCGATTCTATCAAAACTTAGTTATATATACGAATATATGTTCGTATGCCAAGGGTGCAGGGCCCTCGTGACAAAAGGACAGTCCTTTTGTCACATCATTCGATGACGGTGCGGGAGTTTTGCTTGCGCATGGTGGCGAGCATGTGTTTGGGGACGGCGTGGACCATGCAGCTGCCGATGGTCGCGCTCGCGGCGGCCTTGGCTGCATCGCTTGCGTTTTTGGTCGCGTAGCTGTGACGAAAACGATTGAGCATGGCAATGTCGTTGCCGCCGTCGCCGTAGACCGCGA
>CALLRY010000188.1:0-3851 GCA_938014285.1 uncultured Collinsella sp.
GACGCATTGCGTGCTCACCGCGCACTCGGGCATGCGCAACCTGAGCATGTTCGACGACATCCACTCGCTGGAGCCCGGCGACCTGGTGCTGCTACACACCATGAACAAGACGCTCGCCTACAAGATGGTGGACTCCGAGGTCGTGTTGCCCGAGGAGATGGAGTCGCTGACCATCGAGCCGGGCGCCGACAAGGTGACGCTCGTCACCTGCACGCCCTACGGCGTGAACGACCATCGCCTGCTGGTGCATTGCGTGCGCACCAAGTACAGCAAGAAGGACGTCGACAAGCAAAAGTCGCTGGCCGGCCGCCACTGGGGCAAGCGCGAGTTCGCCGTGCTCATCGTGGTCGTGGCCATTGTGCTGTTGCTGCTGGACATCGTGATCCACGCGGTCCGCAAGCGCCGCAAGGCCAAGGCCTCGGCATAGGACATTCTCCAGAACCACCGCAATGGGGACAGGCGCCTTTGTGGTGGTCGGGGCTTCCAAACCATCACAACATTCGATGAAAAACTCGATTTTGACGATAAGCGTCGAATGTTGTGATGGTCTTCGTTGTGGTTGCGACGGTTTTCCTTGTGGGCGGGACGGTTTTCGTTGCGGGCGGGACGGTTTTCGCTATGGACGGTGCGGTTTCGCTGCAGAACCGCCAGCCCGCCGCCTGCCAACCGCCGCCCTCGTTACGTTTTCGCTGCATTTGGCTAAAGCACCTGCTCCAAGCGGCGTTGCCTTGTATACTAGAGCGGTTTATCTGTTATGCGGAAGGGAGCGCCTATGGCACTCAGCGAGAAAGACGTGCGCGGCATCGCCGAGTACGCAAAGATCGCACTGACCGATGACGAGCTCGTCCAGATGACGTCCTACATGAACGACGCCGTCCAGATGCTCGAGCCCGTCTTGCAATATGACTTGCCCGACGTGGAGCCCACGTTCCATCCCATCGGAAGCCTGTCCAATGTGATGGGCGATGACCTGCGCGAGCCCGAGCGCGACCTGCCACTCGACGTCGCGCTCGAAAACGCCGGCAGCGCGCGCGACCGCTACTTCCGCGTGCCGTCCATTTTGGGAGAGGGGGAGAGCGAGTAATGGCGCTAAGCTTCGATTCCCTTACCGCCGCCCAGATCGCCGCGGGCGTTGCCGCCGGCGACTTTACCGCTACCGAGGTGGCCCAGGCCTCCCTTGCCGCTATCGAGGCGCGCGAGGGCGGGGTCCAGGCATTCCTGCAGGTGGCGCCCGACCTTGCGCTCGAGGCCGCTGCGCGCGTGGATGCTGACCGTGCCGCAGGCAAGCCGCTGCCCCCGCTCGCGGGCGTGCCGCTGGCCATCAAGGACAACATGAACCTCGTGGGCACGCGCACCACCTGCGCTTCCCGCATGCTCGAGAACTACCAGAGCGTCTACACCGCCACCTGCGTCCAGCGCATGCTCGACGCCGGCTGCCTGCCCATGGGCAAGGCCAACATGGACGAGTTTGCCTTTGGCAGCTCCACCGAGAGCTCGGCGTTCCACCGCACCAACAACCCTTGGGATACCGAGCGCGTGCCCGGCGGCTCCTCGGGCGGCTCCGCTGCCGCCGTCGCCGCGGGCGAGGTCGCGCTCTCGCTGGGCTCGGACACCGGCGGCTCCATTCGCCAGCCGGCGTCGCTGTGCGGCGTGGTGGGCTTTAAGCCCACGTATGGTGCCGTGAGCCGTTACGGCGTGGTTGCCTTTGGCTCGTCGCTCGACCAGGTGGGCCCCTTTGGCCGCACGGTCGAGGATGTCGCGCTGGCCATGAACGCGCTTACCGGCGCGGGCCACGATCCGTACGACTGCACCAGCCAGGATTGCGCCGTCGACTTTACCGAGCACCTCAACGACAGCATCGAGGGCAAGCGCGTGGGCATCATCCCCGCGTTTATGGAGGCCGAGGGCCTGACGCCCGAGGTCAAGGCCGCTGTTCAGCGCGCCGCCCAGGAGTTGCAGAACCAGGGTGCCGAGCTGGTCGAGGTCGACCTGCCGCACCTGGACGCCGCCATCGCCGCCTACTACGTCATCGGCCCGGCCGAGGCGTTCTCCAACCTGGCCCGCTTCGACGGCATTCGCTACGGCTATCAGGAGGAGGGCTGCGCCAACCTGTCCGACCAGAGCTCGCTTTCGCGCGCCCACGGTTTTGGTGCCGAGGCCAAGCGCCGTCAGATGCTCGGCGCCTACTTGCTGAGCTCGGGCGTGTACGACAAGTACTACTACGCTGCGCAAAAGGCCCGCACGCTCATCACGCAGGACTACGACGCCGCGTATGCCAAGGTGGATACCATCCTTATGCCCGCCTCGCCGCGCACGGCTTTTAAGTTTGGCGAGATTAGCGACCCCACTCAGATGTATCTTTCGGATCTGTACACCATTTCGCTCAATATTTGCGGCAACGGTGGCATTTCGGTGCCGCTGGGCCTGGGCGAGGATACTCAGCTGCCCGTTTCTGCCCAGCTGGTGGGTCCGGCCTTTAAGGACCGTCAGCTGCTCACGTTTGCCCGCGCCCTGGAGCGCGGCTTTGCCGATGCCGCTACGGGTGCACCCGCGCTTTCCGTCGCGCCCGATTTTGCCGGGAAGGGAGGCGAGCTGTAATGAAGGAGCTTTCCGAGGTCCTGCAGGATTGGGAGGCCGTGATCGGCCTGGAGATCCATACCGAGCTCACCGCACTCGATACCAAGATGTTCTGCAACTGCAAGCTCAGCCACGATGACGAGCCCAACGCCAACGTGTGCCCGGTGTGCCTGGGCCTGCCCGGCGCCCTGCCGGTGCCCAACAAGCGCGCCATCGAGAGCATCGTCAAGGCCGGCCTCGCCACCAACTGCGAGATCCAGCGCCACTCGATGTTCTACCGCAAGCACTACTTTTATCCCGATATGGCCAAGAACTTCCAGACCACGCAGGGTCCGGTCGCCTTTGCCATGTACGGTCACCTGGACCTGGACGTGACCGGTCGCGGTGCCGCCGAGCGCCCCGATTGCGCGTTTGGCGAGGCCGAGGCCCAGAGCCTGGCGAGCGCCTCGGCCAACGCCGAGGGCCTGTCCACGTCCATGACGTCGACCATGCGCGAGGGCAATCAGCGCGCCGGCCATCTGGCCAGCTATGACGCGTCCAACCTGCAGATGCCCGAGCGTCGCGAGGACGGTTCCTACACGGTGCCCATCCGCATTCTGCGCATCCACATGGAGGAGGACGCCGCCAAGATGGTGCACGTGGGCGGTGCCGAGGGCCGCATTACCGCCGCGGCCGAGTCGCTCGTCGACTACAACCGCGCGGGTACGCCGCTCATCGAGCTTGTGACCGAGCCCGACCTGCGCACGCCCGAGGAGGCTCGCCTGTTTATGGAAAAGCTCCGTCGCATCTTTGTGACGCTGGGCATTTCGGACTGCTCCATGGAGAAGGGTTCCATGCGCTGCGACGGCAACGTGTCGCTGCGCCGCCGCGGCGAGACCAAGCTGGGCACCAAGACCGAGCTCAAGAACCTCAACTCGTTTAAGAGCCTGCACGACGGCCTTGCCTACGAGATCTGCCGTCAGGCCGAGGTGCTCGAGGAGGGCGGAATCATCTATCAGGAGACCCGCCACTGGGAGCCCAGCCGCAAGCGCACCGTGGTCATGCGTGTCAAGGAGACGGCTGACGACTATCGTCTGTTCCCCGATCCCGACCTGGCGCCGTTTGATCTGGACGACGAGTTCATCGACCGCTGCCGTGGCGAGATCCCCGAGCTGCCCGATGCCAAGCGCGCCCGCTTTGAGGCTGACTTTGGCATTAAGGCGGCCGATGCCGAGCAGATTGCCGGCGACCCCGAGTTTGCCGAGTTCTTTGAGGCTGCCGCTGCCGGTATGGCT
>CALLRY010000189.1:0-4249 GCA_938014285.1 uncultured Collinsella sp.
CCTCTTCCTTGCCCGCTCGGCTCCGCCGAGATGGAGGGGTGAAACCCCTCCAAACCACCCCGACCTGTGGTCATTTGTCATTTGTCATTTGTCACATTATTTTTCGGACGTAGTTAGCGAAAAATAATGAGCCGCCCGATTCTGCAGGTCTCATCCAGTCGAGACACGGGCAAGGAAAGGGTCGATGGAGCAGAGCGTCCATCGACCCTTAATCAAGTCTGGTCTATTCGGTTGGCCGTCGCGTCAATTCCGCAATCCGTGAACGAGTCGGCTTAGATCTGCGCGAGCGCAGACCACGCCGCCCCGTAGTCACCGACAACTACATTGACCCGCCTACTCGAACCGAGCGCACCAGCTTCGCGCTTCGGCTACGGCTGCGGCGGCGCTCGACCATCGGCGTGCGCAGATACTCGCGCACCTTCGGTCGTGAACGCCAGCCGAGCATGTTGATGAGCGTCTCGACCTCCTCGCCGCGCTCGGCCTTCTCGGCGAGCATGATTCCCACCACGCGCACCCAGTCGCGCGTATTCTCATCGCTATGCCATGCGTGAACCTGCGGCCAGTGCGCGACAACCTGCCCAGCGTACCACTCCCCGTCACACGTCAGCTCGATGCGCGTCAGCACACTCGACAGGTTCATCTCGGCCGCCTTGTCGTAGACCTTTACGTATCCGGGGGTGTTCTTGACCCCGAGGTATTCCGTGATTCCGTTGCTGATGACCGATTTGTACATCCGCCTGTCCTTGCTAAGGCGGCAGTCCAGACGGCTTGTCGGCAAATCATAAGCAAGGTCGAATCTCTTCAAGCGGGCGTGCGAGACGCACGGCGCGAGCTTTTCCAGCAGCCGCCAGAACCGCTTGTCCCCTGCAACCTTGTTCGGGTTGAACTCGATGAACCCGCGATTCATGTTCACCTTGCAACTCGGCTCCATGAAGCCGATACCGAGCGCGACCGAGCTGTTACCGAGGTCGAAGCTCCAAAGCTCGTACCAGCCGCCGGGTCGAATCTTGCTCGTCCACGCGCTCATGCTGTCGCAGTCGAAGGTCTGGGCGTGCGTGCTCAACCACTCGCCCTTGCCGTTGATGAACGACAGCTTCAGGCGAACCATATCGATTGAGAACGTTGCCCCAGATTCGGTCTTGTATGCATTCCAGTAAGAGGGGTGAACCACCGTAAGTGGTTGAAATCCGGCTATTAGACAAGAGCCGGATTTCACATCCGGGTTCGGCGGGTATGCAGAACCGCCCTCGTTTCCATTCATTGCCATGAAAAAACCTCCCTGTTTGGGAGGTAGCTGTTTGGGGATATCCCAGCTTGATATAATGCTGGTGTATCGCCGAGCTACCATCTCGGTTGATATGCGAGCTGCGAGTGTTGGCGCACTCAAAGCTCTGACCCAAATTATAACGGGGTCGCCGGCAGGAAAGGGGAGCCTTCAAGGCTCCCCTTTCTGTTAGCTCCCCTGCTGCTTTACGCTATGGCCATGAGACCATCGGCGAGGATTCCGCGGGCATACGCACCCGTCGACTTGCCCTCGGCCTTCGCTTCCTTCTCAAGAGCCCGCTTCATCGCAACTGGAACCTTGAGGGACAGCGTCACCGTCTCGGGTGCGGCCTTCGGGAGCTTGCCCTCGACAACCTCGCCAACGTTGACCCATCCGCTAGGCCACTCATCGCGCTCAAGGGCGCTTTCCCAATCGGCAATCATCTCATCGGTAACGACCTTGCCGTTCTCGGCAACGATTCCGTTCATGTCTACCTCCATCCCAGCTCACGCTTGAACTTCTTCGTCGGCGGCACCATCGCGTGGAACACGCACCAAACGCCGTCGATATCCATGAATCCAATCAGCTCGGCAAATCTACCGTCGGGAAGCGAGCCGACCGAAATCCAGAGCGGCGGGTCATCCGTGCCGTTTCTCTGGCGGCACCGAATCGGGTTCTCCCACGCATACGCGACCTCATCGCTGGTAAGCCCGTGCTTGAGGGCGTTCCCGTGTACTCTGACCAATGCCGTTCTCCTTTCTTCCCCAATAAGTATACCCGATTGGTATACCTAATCAAAGTCGTGTTGCCGCCCCAGACAACAATGACGTGCGCATGCGTCTTGCGCTGTTTGCTCTTCTGGTCATGGTCTATGTCGTGAACCGCATAAGCGAAAGGCACTTGAAGAATGTCGTCTATCTCATCCTGCCAGTCATCGCGCATGTTCTCTGGGTAGCAGATGCCCTCCCAGAGCTTCACCTTCGTCTCGCCAGCATTTGCCGCCATGCTATAATTTCCTTGTCTCGAATGCCCCTGCTGCCGCCAAGCTTGCTGGGGCTTTTTCTTTTTACCTGCGCTTGTAGACCTCGCGCCTGTGCGCCACATCGACAACGAGAATGACGAGCCTGCCATCATTGATGTCGCACAGGATTCGATAGTCTCCGACCCTGTAGCGCCAAACGCCCGCCAAGTTTCCCGTCAGCGCCTTGCCCCTGCTCCTCGGGTCTTCGAGCTTCGCTATCTCCTCAAGCTCATCGAGCACCCGCGCGGCAACGCCCCTGTCGAGCTTGCGCATCGCCTTGTCGGCGTTCCTCGTGAAATCAATTCGCCAGGCCACAATGCGCCCTTACCTCATCGATGCTGTAGGTCTCAAGCCTGCCAGCACGATAGTCCTCTATATCCTTGAGAATCCCGTACTCGTACTCAAAACGGTCGATAGCCTCTTGCAGGGCTTCGTTCACGTAGAAGCTCCTCGACCTGCCAGTCTCCCTCGCAAGCCTGCTGTATCGCTCGTTTAGCTCGGTCGGAATCCTCATTGAAGTGACTGCGGTTGCCATGCTGCACCTCCCTGATGTGTAATACAGGTAATACTATATCACATCATCGCGCACCATCATCCCAACCGCGACCACCAGAACGCTCAAGCTCCTTGCTCGCTGCACGCCCCTCATCGACCTCATCGAACGGAGACCACTCGTCCATCTCCTCGCCAAGAGCGCTCATCTCATCGACTTTCTCACGCGCGCCGTTCACGAGAACCCTCTCGGCACGCTTGCCGTCACGAGCGGTCTTGAAGTCTCGCCCAGCCGCAAGCGCCGCCTTGCAAATCTCGTTCTCCGCGAACTCGATGAGCTTGGCCTTGAAGCTCCCGAGGAAGCCCCTCACGGACAGCGCTTCGGCAATCTGCGCCAGCTCGGTCTTGAGCTTCTCGAACCTCGCCGCAAAGCCGTCAATCTTGGCCTTGCACTCGGTCACCTGCGCTCGAACCCTCGAAAGCTCCCTGTCGGCCTTCTCGACCTCGGCGAGAGCCTTGTCGCGCTGCGCAGTCACAAGCTCATAGTCATCGTGGTCTAGGCTCGACCACTTCCTGTTCTTGTCATCCTCATCGAGCAGCACGCCAACCCGCTCGACACCGAGCGCGGCGCACAGGTGCTTCTCCATCTCTGGATGCAACGCAGCCATATCGGCCTTCGTGAAGAGCTTCGAAGCCGTGGCGGTGCGCCGCATGACGGGCTTCCCGTCATCGCCGACCAGCGGCACGCGCCTGTACCTCACGGTGCCCTTGGAATCCCTCTTGACCGTTCCAGCCCTGTGATCTGGATTCTTCTCCTCGTCCCGCGCCGTCCACCTGAGCGGGTGCGCCTTGTCGTTCGTCATCACCGCCGACTCGACAATCGGGACGAACGCGAAGTGCATGTGCGGCTGCGCCCCGGGCTCGTCCAGATGCACGTAGGCGCTCACGATTCGCCCATCGCCCACCCTGTCGCGCAGAAACCCGTATGCCGCCCTGAAGAACTCCCCAACGCCGCCCTCGAATCCTTTGGGCATCGTCACGACCAAATCGGCCAGCGGCTTTGTCTTGGCACCTATCTCAAGCCCTCGCACAGCTCTCGGTATCGGCCAAGGCTCCCGCCATCATGCTCGGGCGCGAGGTTGTAGACGGGCAAGTCCCTGTCGATGTGGTCGCGCTCGCCTATCGAGCGCTCGTAGTGGGCGAGCATCCTGCCCGCGTCCCGATTCGAGTAAGTAGCCAGATGCATCGGCGGCGGCACCTCTCTAAGCAATGTCTTAGTAGCAGGTTAGTAAGACTTGCGTCTTACACCCTGCCCCGAGTGTACCACTCGGGGATTCTCCGACCGTTCGCGGCGGCGCTCTCGGTCTCCGCACGCCACATGGATGCGGCGCTTGGCACGGCACGCGGCGGCGCGTGCATGAGGGGGCTTGCCCCCTCAAACTCCCCCAAGGGTTCGGGGTTCAGGGTTCGGC
>CALLRY010000190.1:0-13025 GCA_938014285.1 uncultured Collinsella sp.
CGACACGCATAAAAAGCCTCCCATTTCTCATGTCCAAGAAATGGGAGGCAGTTCAGTGCGCAGCGGAGGTTCTTTCATGTCCGAGGACGCGCCGGAAAGGAAGGTCGCCCTCGGGCCGGACAGCTAAGACAGCTTACGCGACGGTGTAAACCCAGTTGTGCTTGTCCTCGACAGCACCGGACTGGATGCCCGTCAGGGTCTCGCGGAGCTTCTTCATCACGGGGCCGATCTCGGTGTAGCCAGCCGGGAAGGTCACGGTCTCGTCGGCGCCGTAAACCTTGTTGTCGATCTCGCCAACCGGGGAGATGACGGCAGCGGTGCCGCACAGGCCGCACTCCACAAAGGTGCCGGCCTTGACCTCGGCCCACTCGACGGGACGCTGGTCAACGGTCATGCCCAGGTCCTGAGCAACCTGAACAAGCGAACGACGGGTGATAGAGGGCAGGATGGAGTCGGTGTGCGACTGCGGAACGACGAGCGTGCCGTCCTCCTTCACGAACAGGACGTTGGCGCCGCCGGTCTCCTCGACATAGGTGCGGGACTCGGAATCGAGATACAGGTTCTCGGCATAGCCCTCGCGGTGAGCCTCCATCGTGGGCTTGAGGGACATGGCGTAGTTCAGGCCGGCCTTGATGTTGCCGGTGCCATGCGGTGCTGCACGGTCATACTCGGAAACGCGCAGCTTGACGGGCTTGAGGCCACCCTTAAAGTACGGACCGACCGGGGTCACGAGAATGCGGAACGTGTACTCAGGAGCGGGAGCCACGCCGATCACGTCACCGGAGCCGATCATAAACGGACGCACGTACAGGGTCGCGCCGGAACCGAAGGGCGGAACCCAGGCGGCGTTGGCAGAAACGACCTGCTTGACGGCCTCAACGAACTTGTCCTTGGGAAACGGGGGCATCTCGAGGCGCTGGGCAGAGTTATACATACGCTCAGCGTTCATGTCGGGACGGAAGCAGACGATGCTGCCGTCCTCGGCGGTGTAGGCCTTCAGGCCCTCAAAGACCTCCTGGCAGTAATGGAAGATACCGCCGCACTCGGAGACATGCAGGGTGTGGTCGGTGGTCAGGCCGCCCTCGTCCCACTCGCCATCCTTCCAATGAGCCTCGTAGCTGTAATCGGTCTTCATGTAGCCAAAGCCGAGGCTACCCCAATCGATATCCTTCTTCTCGACAGTCATATGTCGCTCCTTACATACACAGTTGCATACTCGCGAACCCGCACGCAAGGACCGAGGCCGACCGCGTCGCAACGTCGCACGCCCGGAGCGTAGAGCCGGACGGGACACGCGAGCAGCATCAAAGCCGATGGCACGTCGATTCGCATGCACGAGATTGTACTCCCCGCACGCGTCTGATAAAACGCTTTTCTTTAACTAAGTAAAGTATTTTCATTTGACCGAAGCAAAAAGGCCCGCCACCGTAAGCGGTGACGGGCCTCAACTGTACGGTCTGCGCGCTGGCTCGAGCTAGGCGTTCTATTTACCCAGCTTGGCCTTAACCAGACCGACCACGGTCGGGATGATCGACACGGCAACGATGCCAACGATTAGCAACTCAAAGTGCTCCTGCACAAAGGGGATGCCGCCAAAGAAGTAGCCCAGCAGTGTAAAGAGCGTCGACCAGGCAATGCCACCCAGCACGTTAAAGATGACAAAGTTGCGCCAGTGCATGCCGCCCATGCCGGCGATAAAGGGCACAAAGGTGCGGATAAACGGGAAGAAGCGGCCCAGGAAGATGGCCAGGTGACCCCACTTATCCAAGAAGTCCTCGGACTTTTTGATGCGCTCGGGCGTCATGGCCTTGACCTTGCCCGAAGCGATAATCTTTTTGCCAAAGAAGTGACCAATCATAAAGTTGCACTGATCGCCCAAAATGGCGGCGGCCCACGCGGTGGCCAGAAGCGCCACAATGTTAAAGCCACCATTGTGGGCAAAGAAACCCGAGGCGAACAGCAGCGAATCACCGGGAAGGAACGGGAAGAACACCACACCCGTCTCGATAAAGATGATTAGGAACACGCAGCCGTAGGCCATAAGCGGGCCGGCGGCGATCCAGCTGGCAATCGCGGTGCGCGGGTCTTTGAGCAGCTCGGCGATAAAATTGATGAAACCCATGAAGTAAAACCTCTCAGTTGTGGGCGCGGATACGTCCAAGTTGACCAGTATACGGTTGTGGCGCCCCCTCGTGCGCAACCCCACAAAAGCATGACTCCATTACCAGCAAGTTTGCATAACTCATAACTGACACTTGTCGTGCAAAGCCGCCAAGATTGTTCTTCCTAATCCCTAGCGAATCGCTATACTTTATTGAATCGCATTGCCATGGCGCTAAGGGAGGGCGGCCGGTGAGCTTTATCGATACCATTCGCGAGGACATCAAGACCGTCCAGGCGCAAGACCCCGCTGCGCAAAACGGTCTGGTCATCTTCCTTTCCTATCCTGGCCTGCACGCCAAGTGGAACCACGTGCCCGAGCACTGGCTCTGGGAGCACGGCCACCGATCGCTCGCCCGTGTGCTCTCGCAAATCACCCGCCACATCACCGGCGTCGAGATTCATCCCGCCGCGCAGATCGGCAAGCACTTCTTTATCGACCACGCCATGGGCGTCGTCATCGGCGAAACCACCGTCGTGGGCGACAACTGTGTGCTTTACCAGGGCGTTACGCTCGGCGGCACCGGCAACGAGACCGGCAAACGCCACCCAACGCTCGGCGATAACGTCACCGTGGGCACGGGTGCCAAGGTGCTCGGCAACATTCACATCGGCAACAACGTCAAGATCGGCGGCAACTCGGTCGTCGTTAAGGACGTGCCCGACAACTGCACCGTCGTGGGCGTGCCGGGACGCATCATCAAGCGCAACGGCTGCCGCGTGTTCGAGGAGAGCTTCGATGCCAAGCAGCATCGCGAGTACATGCCCGACGACGCCGCCGAGCAGTCCGCCCTCAACCGCCAGGGCATCACCGAGAATGCCCGCCGCGTCAAGGAACTCGAGCGAGAGGTGGCCGAGCTCAAGGCCCTCGTCGCCAAGCTCGTGGACGAACGCTAGGAACGCAAGCGGCACAAAACGACATCGGCATCAACGCAAAGGCGCGCCAGAGGATTCACCCCCGGCGCGCCTTATTTGTGATGTGACATGCGGGACTGTCCCTTTGTCACATTATGCGAACTGGCTCAGATAGAGGTCGGCGTAGGCACCCTCGGCAGCCAGCAGCTCCTTATGCGTGCCCTGCTCGATAATGTTGCCGTGATCCATGACCAAGATCAGGTCGGCATCCACAATCGTCGACAGGCGGTGTGCGATCACAAAGCTCGTGCGCCCGCGCATAAGCGCATCCATGGCACGACCGATGGCAAGCTCGGTACGCGTGTCCACGCTTGAGGTCGCCTCGTCCAGAATGAGAATCGCCGGGTTGTTGAGCAGCACGCGAGCGATGGTCAGCAGCTGACGCTGGCCCTGGCTGATGCTCTCGGCATCGTTGGCCACGCGCGTGTCGTAGCCCTGCGGCATGGTGCGCACAAAGAAGTCGACCTGCGCGGCGCGCGCAGCCGCCACGATCTCGTCGCGCGTCGCCTCGGGGCAGCCGTAGGCGATATTCTCGGCAATCGTGCCGTCGAACAGCCAGGCGTCCTGCAGCACCATGCCAAACTGCTGCCGTAGCTCGCCGCGGTCCATGCGGCTCGTATCCACGCCGTCGAGCGTAATACGCCCGCCGTCAATCTCGTAGAAGCGCATGAGCAGGTTGATGAGCGTCGTCTTGCCTGCGCCCGTGGTTCCCACCACGGCAATCTTCTGGCCCGGCTCGGCGGTAAACGACACGTCGCGCATAAGCGGCTTGTCGGGCGAATAACCAAAGCGCACATGCTCAAAGGAGACGCGGCCCTCCACGCGACCCGGCAGCTTGGCGGCCTTGTCCGGCAGCGGATCGGCCTCCATCTCGGGCTCATCGAGCAGGTCGAACACGCGCTCTGCACTCGCCAGCGCGCTCTGCAGCGAGTTGAAGGTAAACGACAACTGCGTCATGGGCTCGGACGCCTCGTAGATAAACTGGAAGAACGCCTGGAACACGCCGACGGTCATGTGACCGGCAACCAGCATGCTGCAGCCCACAAGCGCAATAACGATCTGCGCCAAACGGCCGATAAAGCGCACTGCGGGGCCGACAGCATTGATCATAAAGTCGGCCTTGGTGCTCACACGAGCCAGTTCCTTCGAAGCCTCGTGCACCTCAGCGGAGCTCTGACGTTCGCGGTTAAACGCGCGGATCACCAGACGGCCCGAATAGCCTTCCTCGACCGCACTCGTAATCTTGGACACCCACTCCTGGCGCTCGCCCGTCACATCGTGTGTGCGGCGCGAGACGACCTTCGTCACCAGCAGCGACAGTGCCGTAAAGAACAGAAAGACGAGCGTAAGCTGCACGCTGAACACGAACATCACGCTCACAGCACCAACAACCGTGCCGATCGACACGAGCAGCTGCAGCAATCCGCGCTGCATGCTCTCGGACATCTTGTCCAGGTCGTTGGTCGCGCGGCTGACGACCTCGCCGGGACGATGCGCGTCAAAATAGGCGAGCGGCAGACGGTTGAGCTTTTGCGCGATGCGGTTGCGCAGGCGCAGATTGAGACGCTCAGCGACGCTCGACATCAAAAAGCTCTGGAGCGCATAGAACGAGGCAGCGGCAGTCCAGATCATAAAGTAGACGAAAATGGTCTTGCCGCAGTTCTCCCAGGTGATGCTGAAGGTGGCGTTGTTGACAAACGCTACCTGAATGTGGCCCCACAGCTCATCGATCACGCGGGCGCTATATGCCGGCGCGGCAGTGTTAAAGATGACATAGAACACAATGCTCGCGAACACGATATAGAAGCGCCAATGGTCGCCGGCAGCCTCACTCCACAGGCGGCGCACCGTCGCCCAGGTATCCCGAGGTGTCTCGTCCTCGTCTTCGTCGTCCACGTCGCGCATACGCTCTGCCTCGGCGCGGGCGCGCTCGTCCTCGGCACGTTCGTTTTCCTCGTAGAGCGCTTGGCGGCGAGCCTCGCGCTCGGCTGCAGCCTTGGCGGCGTCATCCAGCTCGGTCGACGCGGCAGCCGTTTCCTCGACCAGTCCCGCGGCAGCGGCGTCATTAACGCCGCCCTGCTTCTTGAGCTCCTCGGTCATGCTACTCACCTCCCTTCATCTGCGATTCCGCGATGGCGCAGTACACCTCGCAGGTTTCCATAAGCTCGTCGTGCGTGCCTAGGCCCACGATCTTGCCGTCTTTGAGCACCACGATCTGATCGGCATGCAAAATAGTCGAGATGCGCTGGGCGATGATGAGCACCGCGGCATCGCATGTCTCGTCCCGCAACGCATGGCGCAGGGCGGCATCGGTCTTAAAGTCCAGGGCCGAAAAACTGTCATCGAAGATATATAGATCGGCATGCTTCATGAGCGCGCGGGCGATTGCCAAACGCTGGCGCTGGCCGCCCGAAAAGTTCGTACCGCCCTGGGCAACCGGGGTATCGAGCCCCTGCGGTTGGTCGAGTACAAAGGTGCTCTGGGCAACCTCAAGCGCGTGAAGCATGTCGCCCTCGGTCGCGCCTTCGTTACCAAAGCGAAGGTTGCTCGCCACCGTGCCCGAGAACAGCCACGCCTTCTGCGGCACATAGGCAATGCGCCCGCGGATTTCGTCTTGCGTAAGCTCGCGCAGGTCCACACCATTCAGGCGAATGGAGCCCTTGGTGGCATCGTGGAAGCGCAGCAGAAGCTTTGCCACCGTCGATTTGCCCGAGCCTGTCGAGCCAACGATCGCAGTCGTCTGACCGCGACGGCAGGCAAAGCTCAGGTCGCACAGGGTGTCCTCGTCGGCATCGTCAAAGCGAAACGACATGTGGTCGAACACGGCCACCGCATCGGCTTCGTCTTGGGGCTCGCGCGCCCCGTCATCCAGCGTGCGCTCGCCATCGACGATGCTCGGCTCAATCTCCAACACCTGCTGCGCACGGTTCAGGCACGCGGCAGCACGCGGAAGCGTCAGCACCACCATCTGCGCCATCATCACAAAGAACAGGATCAGAATTGCATACTCCAGCACCGCCGAGATACTCGCAATCTGCATGGCGTGGGCGCCTACGCGGTTGCCGCCCACCCACAGCACCGCCACCTCGGCGATGTTCATCAAAAAGAAGCTTGAGCTGTCGAGGCCCACAAACAGGTGGTTGACTTTGATGGCGTTGGCGGCGTATTCGCTAAACACCTCGTCCAGACGCCGTTCCTCGTGGCGCTCCTTGTTAAACGCACGGATGACGCGCACGCCCACAATATTCTCGCGCAGCACCACGTTCATGCGGTCGATAAAGCCCTGTAGGCGCATAAAAATCGGCGCCGCGTTGGCAACCGTAAAGACCGCCGCCACCAGCACAATCGCAACGACTACGCCCAGAAGCGTGCCCATGGCGGGATCGATAAACCAGGCGAAGATGATGCCCGCCACAGCCAAAAACGGCACGGGCAGCACCAGCTGAATCGTCTGCAGAATCGCCTGCTGAATCACGTTGATGTCGTTGAGCGAGCGCGTGATCATCGATCCGGTGCCAAAGCGCTCAAAATCGCTGGCCGCGAGCTCGAGCGATTTGTCGTACACGGCATTGCGGATATCGCAAGCCACGTTGGCGGCCAGGCGCGCCGAAAGATAGCAGCCCAGCACCGTGCCGCCGCTAGCCATGCTGGTCGCGATAAACATGTATAGGCCGTTGCGTAAAATGTAGTCGACATCGCCCGTGGTAATACCGGTGTTGACCATGTTCGCCAGCATCGTGGGAACCAACAGCGTACCGACGTTATCCACCAGCAGCACCAGCAGTGTCACTGCGACAAGCCCTCGATATGGCTTTAGAAACCTCATTAACAGTCGGACGACTCCCCCTCACGTCGATCTTGCATCTGGCTTGCGGCTGCCACCTGCTGTTTAAATGTCTCGCACTCGTCGCCGAGCACCTGAGAGAATTTGCCGATCAAGCGCATAATCTCGCGCTGCTCACATGGCTCAAGCGCGCCAAAGGCTCGCTGCTCGGCCTTGAGTGCCGGCAGCGCATAACGCTCGGCAAATCGCCTGCCCTCTTCGGTCAGGCTCACAACCTTGTTCTTACGGCTGCCTTCGGCAAACTCCAACGTTGCGAAGCCCCGCGCCGTCAAGGTTTTAATTGCCGAATTGATGGTCTGCTTGCTGTAGAACCATTCGCTTGTCAGATGGCTTACGGCAATACTGCCGCCCGCCGTGCTGGTATCGACGAGCATCCAGTAAGCGAAGTCCGAAAGGCCGCAGGCACGCGAGAACTCCGAATAGATATGGTCGAGTCCATTGAGCAACCGGTCGAAGTCGACCAGTTTAACCGCACCATTCATCTATCCCACCATTCGATTGTCCGATTTTTGACCAATTTTATGTCTCTAGATTAGTCCGAGTTTTGACTATCGTCAACAGCCTCTCCGCAAATGCGTGCACTTTTATGGCCTATCGGCAGAAAAAGACCGCCGGCGCGGGGGCGGCGCCAGCGGTCACGTGAAAATCGGGTTTTATTGCCTGTTAAGCGGCGACGGCCTCATAGACCGTAGCGCCCGAGAAGCTGTCATGCAGGCTCTTGCCGGCAATCCACGGCAGCTCGACGACCTCGCAGACCGTGTTGACCAACTCAGAACAGTCAGTAAAGTGGCCCTTGTCGTTGAGGGCCTCGCAATCCTGAACACGCCAATAGCCATCGGTGTGCGTGATGTAGTACTCGTGATCGTTGATCGACACGAAAGCGCGCGTCTTGGAACGCAGCAGCTTCAGAAATCCTTCGAAATCGGTCTCGACGACATCTCCAGCCTGGAACATGATGTTACCTCCTGGCCCGGCGCCACCACGGCGCATTGATAAACGTTGGTACTCCTTTAGTAAAACCTTTATCAGAGGTTATGCGTTCGTCATTTAGGCAAGTGGTAAAAAACCGCAGGGTAGACGGGATAAAACGTTTAACCATCCCATTTGTTTGTCACATTCTGAAGGTACTTTTATGCAAACCTACTTTCCCAATTGGAATCTATCCTTTTGGCCGGGCAATTGACCGTCTATCGTTTAAGCCCGGCGGGTATGAACGAGGCATCTGCAACGCCACCGCAAGGAGACACCATGGAGACTATCGAAGCACTCATTCACCGTCGCAGCTGCCGCAACTACAGCGATCGTCCCGTCGAGGCCGAAAAGCTTGCACGTATTATCGAAGCCGGCCAATATGCACCGAGCGGCATGGGACGCCAGCCGGTGACGTTTGTCGCCGTCACCGACCCCGCGACCGTCGAGCGTCTCTCACAGCTCAACGCCCAGGTCATGGGCAGCAACAGCGACCCCTTCTATGGCGCCAAGACCGTTGTGGTGGTGCTGGTTGACCGCAGCGTGCCCACACATCTGGAAGACGGCTCGCTCGCCATGGGCAACTTGCTCAACGCCGCCTATGCACTGGGTGTCGATTCGTGCTGGATTCACCGCGCGCATGAGGTCTTTGACTCGCCCGAGGGCCTGGAGCTGCTGGCCAGCTGGGGCCTGCCCGCCGACGGCAGCCTGCGCGGTGTCGGTCACTGCATTCTGGGCTATGCCGAGGACACGCTGCCCGAGCCCAAACCCCGCCGCGACAACGTGGTCTACGTAAGGTAATTAGTTCCGCCATTCTACCGAACGGCGGGCTCGTTGACGCTGCGCGGGCCGCATTCACGCCAATCTGACGTTCAATTTCGAGGGCGCGACCAGAAGGTCAGCGCCCTCTCATTTCACGTCACCTTGGCGCAAATGCGGCTCGCTCGCTTTTGGCGACTGACATCGAATGAGCCACTGTCTTGGGCAGCTAAAAAAGCCCCGTCCCAAATTAGCTGCCCCACTCGCAACTTATCCCGCCGATGGAGTTATTGCCGTTTTGCTCGTCTGATTCGCATCGACGTCGTCGCCTTGCTTGTCTTCGTCCTTTTGAGCATCGGCGATGGTGGTGGCCGCCGCGACGATGCCGCGCTGGGGCGCGACGCCTGTCTGGGTCTGAGCGCCCTCGATAACTTCTGTGCCTGCATGCGCGAGCTCGGGCGATTTAAACACTGCGTCCAAGTTGGCGCCACCGCCGGCGTAGCCAAGCGCAGCGAGTGCGATGACGATCACTGCAACGGCGGCCACGATCGGCACGTAGCGATGCCAGCCGGCGGGATTGAGCCCGCTGCGGCGAGCCGCCCCGCGGCTGATGTAACCGAGCGTTCCATCGTGCTTGAGCTTTGAGCCCACCACGCGTTTCCGGCCCCATAGCGAGGACTCTGCCTGCATGGCCAAGCGGGCGCTTGCCGAAGGATAGCCGTATTTAGTGCGCTTGAACGAGCCGTCAAACCCCGAGGCGTGTTTACCCCACGTCATCGATGTTGTGCGTCGGTTGACCGGCGCGGCACTCCGCCTTCTGCGGCTCGGTTTTGAAGTCTCAGCCATATGCCCTCGCACGCCGTAACCGAATCGAAACAATAACGCTTTGGACTGTAGCACACGCGTCGCGCGCGGTCACGGGCGCCTCGCTCAACGGTCATCGTCCTTCAGCAAGCGCCACAGCGTTGTACGGCTTATGCCCAGCACCTCCGCCGCACGGGTTCGGTTGCCGTGGAGATGATCTACAACCAGATGCGCGATATCTCGCTCGGTATCGGCCAGCGGTCGCAGGATATACAGGTCACTTTCGAGCGTCGGGGCGCCAAAGGTTGCGGTCTTAATCACGTCCTCTTGGGCGAGCACTTCCTCCGCCGCAGCGCGGTCCACCGTGCCCGTCCCCACCAATATATACAGTCGTTCCGAGACCTCGCGGAGCTGCAGATAATTGCGCGGCCAGCGGTAAGCATCGAGCGTCTTCGTCGCCGCGGCAGACAGCGTGGGCGCTGCCGTCCCAAATGCATCAGCGAGATATTCCAAATAGCGCGCAACCTTCGTCGACGCGGCTCCCTGCTCGGCGATTGCCGGCGCCACGCTCACCGCACAGGCGAAGCGCTCGGTCACAAAGGCGGCTTGATCACTTTCGCTGCCGCCCGGCATGTCATTCGCCGTCAGCACCACATGGCAGCGCGTCGCCAACGCGGTGTCGGTCATCGTGGAGACCAGCTCGCGGAGGCGCTGGGGGCCAACCGCGTTCCAGCCCTCAATGCAAAGGGTCAGCCCCGTTTGGAACAACGGCGATTCGGAGCTTTTGAGCACATGGCGCCAACCGCGATCGGTGAGTTCATCGAGCGCGACGGAAACAAAGGGCTGATCGGCAAAAGGACCGTCCAGATAGAGGCGTTTGGCGATCTCGACCTGGCCCGCTCCCAGCTCGCCCTCGAGCATAAGGGGCACACCGCGCGCGTAGCTCTCGACGACCGGCGCAGCCACCGAGGCCGCCCCCTCAACGATGCCGTACGCGCTCGATTCGTAGCGGGCCTCAACCTCGTCGGCGTTGAGCCACTCGATGCCCGCATGCGCCGCAGCGCCGCGCACCTCGCGGACCACGACGACCCAAAGGCCCCCGCCCTCTTTGTCGGTGGGGCGAACGGTCAGGCTCAGGCGCGCACCCTCACGCCCCATAACCAGACGCGCACCGTCTCCTATACGGTCGAGGCGCTCAGCTACAAAAGCCGCCACATCCCGCTCAAGCGCCGCGTCATTCATGGTCGAGATCGCGACGTCCCCACGCGCATCGATTGCCAATGCCGAGGCCCCGGCAGCAGCTAGGGCATCGGTCAAGATGTTCAGCTTGGCATCGCTATCCATGATTTGCCCCTGTCCGCGGCGACGTGCAACCGCCGACGGTCGCACGACCGAGTGTTTCAAAATTGAACGATATTGCTCACCAAACACTATAGGGCAGAAAGCGCCGTCCTGCGAGTATAGGTGTTGCCCCGCATCGCCATCCTGGCGGGGCGATAAGAGCTCTTCGGGACCTATAAACCTGCGGACAAGCCATACCCGCAAGAGCTCCTATCGCTCCACCGTAAGGATGCGCTCACCAGCACGCAGCACGCAAATAAGCTACTTCTCTACCAGATTCCCAGCACGTGCTGCATTCCCAAACTCATGCACGCAATGCCAATCCAGCAGCAAAAGCCCAGCGCGATGGGCTTGCCGCCCTTTTTGACCAGCTCGACGATATCGGTATTAAAGCCAATAGCCGCCATGGCCATCACAATAAAGAACTTCGACAGCTCCTTGATGGGCGCCGTGATGGATGCAGGAAGCTGAAGCACCGTGGTGATCACGCTCGCCAGCACAAAGAACAGCACAAACATGGGAAACGCACGTTTAAGCGAGAACGTGCTTTTGGCGTCACCGCCGGCCTTGCGAGTCAGATGCATCTGCCAGCATGCGAGGACCAACGTGATGGGAATAATGGCCAGCGTCCTGGTGAGCTTGACCACCGTGGCGCTCTCGAGCACATTGGCGCCGGGATGCATGCTGTCCCAGGCGCTCGCCGCAGCCGTTACGGACGAGGTATCGTTGATGGCGGTGCCGGCAAACAGGCCAAAGCCCTCGTTGGTAAGCCCGAGCATGCCACCGAGCGTCGGAAACACGAGCGCCGCGATAACGTTAAACAGGAAGATGACCGAAATAGCCTGGGCAATCTCGCGATCGTCGGCATCGATGACGGGCGCGGTCGCAGCGATGGCCGAACCGCCGCAAATCGACGAGCCCACACCTACAAGCGTCGCGATCTTGCCCGGCACGTTCATAACGCGGCAGAGCACAAAGGCAATGACAAGCGATGTCGAGATTGTCGCCACGATAATCGGCAGCGACTGGGCGCCCTTGGACAGAATCTGGGAGAGGTTCATGCCAAAGCCAAGCAGGATAACCGCGTACTGCAAGACTTTTTTGGACGTATAGGTAACGCCGGCAGCGAGCGGTTCGCGACGATTCTTGGGAAAGACGAGCGCCAGGACCATGCCAAAAAGGATGGCAAATACCGGCCCGCCGACCACCTCAATCTGTTTGCCGAGCAACGTCGCGGGGATAGCGATGATCAGGCAGAACAAGACGCCTTTCCAGCGCTCGCGTACGATATTTGCCAGTTGCATATGGGATTCCTTCTTTCTATTTCACGTTTGCGACGGCTTATGATACGGCAACATTGAGCGCAGCCTTGCGCAAACACAGACTAAGATGCCGCAATAGTTCTCGGGCGACAGCCGAATTACCCACCGCGGAGAGCTGATTCGCGGCATAATTAACAACTGACATATGAGTTTGATAGAACAGTTGCGAGGCGCTATGGAAGAATCGATGCACGTCGGCGAGCAGGAAACGAGTCTACAGGACCAGTCCTACCACACCATTCGACGCAAAATCGTCTACCTGGACTACAAGCCGGGCGAAAAGCTGGGCGTCAAGCAACTTTGCGATGACCTGGATATGGGGCGCACCCCCGTGCGCGAGGCACTGGTGCGTCTGGCGCAAGAGGGCCTGGTGCGCACCGTGCCCCAAAGCGGCACCTATGTCTCGCCCATCAACCTCACCCTTGCCGAGAGTGCCTGTTACATCCGCGAGCATCTGGAAAAGCAGGTGATTGTAGAGTGCTGTGCGCGCGCCACGTCGGCCGGCATCGAGCAGCTCGACCGCGCCATCGCGCTGCAGGAAAAGGCCATGGCCGATGAGGATCGCATCGGCTTCTTTTTGAGCGATAACCTCATGCATCACATGATTTTTAGCATCGCATGTCGCAGCACCGTGTGGTCGTGGCTCGAAGAGACCAATGCCGACCTGGAGCGCTTCCGCTGGCTGCGCGCTGCCACGCAGGTTCTCGACAATCAGGACATCGTGAACGAACACAAGCAGATTCGCCGCGCTATCGCCGGTCGCGACCCCATCGAAGCGAGCTTTTTGGTCAGCAAGCACCTGCACATGATGTTCCGCAACCAAACCGAGGTTCTGGACCAGTTCCCCGAGTACTTCGAGACCAGCAAGCTCCGCTAACCTGCCAAAAAGGGACA
Organism: uncultured Collinsella sp.; assembly: GCA_938014285.1. Classification (GTDB taxonomy): domain Bacteria; phylum Actinomycetota; class Coriobacteriia; order Coriobacteriales; family Coriobacteriaceae; genus Collinsella. Next base: position 13,009 of record CALLRY010000190.1, read on the forward strand.
GGTTTATTTTGGCAGGT
>CALLRY010000191.1:0-2436 GCA_938014285.1 uncultured Collinsella sp.
GCGCACTCGGCAAGCGCACGCTTGGTCTCGGGCTCAATCATAAAGTCCAGACGGCAGGCAAAGCGCACCGCACGCAGCATGCGCAGGGCGTCCTCGTTAAAGCGACGCTTGGGATCGCCGACAGCGCGAATCAGCTTGCGCTCCAAGTCACCCTGGCCGTCGTAGCGGTCGACAAGCCCGCGCTCGGGATGCCAGGCCATGGCATTGACGGTAAAGTCGCGGCGCGCCAGATCGTCCTCGAGCGAGGCGGCACGCTCCACACTCTGGGGATGGCGACCATCGGTGTAAAAGCCATCCAGACGGTACGTGGTGACCTCGATACGCTCGCCATCGGAAATAGCCGTGATTCCGCCAAATTTAATGCCCGACTCCACAACCGCGATGCCGGCGGCCTCGAGCGCCGCTTTGGACTCCTGCCACAGGCCGCTACAGCACATATCAACATCGTGGCTGGGGTACCCCATCAGGGCGTCGCGCACCCAACCGCCCACGTACCAAGCCTCAAGACCAGCCGCCTCAAGCGCGCGCAGGACGCGCAGGGACGCATCGGACGGTTGAGTACCGTTGAGCGAAACATTGCACATGCCTATGGCCTCCTGCGACTATCAAATTGGCTATCGATTGCGTCTGCAAGAAGTCTAGCAAGAAACAGCCTCCACTGCACACGCAAGTCCGATAAACAAAAACGCATCCGTCCTAGTCTAAGACGGATGCGAAATAATCAAACTATTCAGACAAGGTGCCGGAACTAGCAGACCTGGCGAACCTCGATGTGCTTCTTATATTCGTCCACCTTGGCAAAATCACCCAGACCGGGGCACTCGACCACGTTGGCGCCAGTGGCCATCGAAAGGCGCAGGGCGTCCTCGACGCGCTCGGGGGCGTCGTGCCACACGGACAGGAAGGCAGCGAGCGAGGAATCGCCGGCGCACACCGTCGACAGCAGCTTGACGTCGAAGGTGCGGTTGGCAAACCAGATATGCTCGCCGTTGGAGAAGTACGCACCGGCGCCACCAAGGGTCAGCAGCACGTTCTTGGCGCCCTTGGCGTGCAGCTCGGCCATAGCGCCCTTGACGGACTCGTCGTCGCCACCGCTCACCTTGATGCCAAAGATGTCAAGCAGCTCGTCGTCATTGGGCTTGATCAGCAGTGGCTCCAGAGCAATGAGGTCTGCCAGCTGATGGCTCGAGATGTCGAGGACGAACTCGGCCCCCTTGGCCTTGACACGGCGCAGGACCTCGGCCAAGAAGCCCTCGGAAGTGTTGGGAGGCAGCGAGCCGCTGATGACCAGGCAGGTCATGTCATCGAGCGAATCGATAAGTTCAAACATCTCCTGCTCGTTGGCCTCATTGATGGCGGCACCGGCATTGACCATGTTGTACTCGGTGTCGGGACCGGCGTTGAGGAACACATTGACGCGCGTAATACCGTCGGTCCACACGGGCTTGACGGGCACGCCCAGGGCCTCGGCGCCCTTAACGATAAACTCACCCGAGAAGCCGGCGAAGAAACCCAGGATCGTGGTGTCGACACCATAGTGGTCAAGCGTAAACGAGACGTTGAGGCCTTTGCCGTTGGGCGTGTAGACGGCATTGCGGGTACGCGTGACGGTATTGGCAGTAAGGCCGTCGCAGGCGATGTTGTAATCAATGGCGGGATTAGCAGTGAGCGTGTAAATCATGAATGTTCCTTTCACGAAGCAACGTGTTAATGAAAGTATATTCCACGCATCGGTAAAAGGCTAGGACAACTCGGTGAACGGTGTGGAAGCGATGAAGTACGGCAGGACACCTCTCCCCCATGGCGGAACAAAAAAGGCGCCCCGGCCGAAACCGGGGCGCCGCATGCGCACGAATATGTCGCGTTTCGATTACTGACGATCGAGCTTGCGGACAGCAACGCGCTTGCTGTACTCGTCGACGTGACCGAAGTCACCAATGCCGACGGACTCGGCAACGTTGGCGCCGGTGGCCATAGCGAGCTTCATGGCCTCCTCGACGTTGTCGCGATCCCTGTACCACTTGTGCAGGAACGCAGCGAGGGTGCAGTCGCCGGCGCAGACGGAAGAGACCAGCTTGATGTTGAACTCACGCTTGGCGTACCAGATGTCCTCGCCGTTGGAGAAGTAAGCGTCGCCGCGGCTACCACGGGTGAGCAGCACGTTCTGAACGCCAGCGTCGTGAGCCATCTTCATGGCGACACGAACCTCGTCGTCGGTGTCGACCGGCACGCCGAAGATGGCCTTCATCTCGTGATGGTTCGGCTTGATGAGCAGCGGCTTCTTGTGAGCGAGCTCCTTGAGCTTGTCGGAGGACAGGTCCAGGACGACGTCAGCGCCACGAGCCTGAGCGTGCTCCATGACCTGAGCCAGGAAGTCGGGCGTAGCTTTGGGAGGCACGGAGCCGGAGACGATCAGGCACTCGAGATCGCCCGCGG
>CALLRY010000192.1:0-2090 GCA_938014285.1 uncultured Collinsella sp.
AAAGGGCGGAGGCGGGGCATGCCCCGCCTCTTACACCACATCTCTGTGCGCTACCATTCAGCAGAGCATCTTGCCTCTTTCGACGAGCCTCTACGCGATTCTGATATCGCTTACCCATACGCTGGTGGATGCGCCATGCGAGTGCTTCCATCGCTTCCATGTCACAGAGCATTTCGTTGTTGACCGTCGCGACCTCGATTCCCATAGTAATCAAGCCCGTGTTGCGCTTTTCATCATGGATACGTCCCCTCCGGGAGGAATGACCCAGCTCACCGTTGTATTCCAGGTCAAACCGGGCTGCTTCCTGATACGCATCGCAAACTGCATGCGGCATCCCCGAGATTGCCTGCGCGCGGTCATCGAACTCAATCTTGTAGTCGGTCTTAAAGGGACCGCAGGCAAATCCGCCATAGGAAAACGGAAGCGAAAACAGAGCGAGCATGATGCACTCCATGGGCGAGCGCAAGTTTTCTGACAAGTAGGGACACAGACGCTGCAGTTTTTTGGCCGCATTCCCCTTGCATACCGCGAGGTAATCTGCCAGGCGATCGGGCGTCAGCACCGGCTCGACTTCAAAGTAGCCCACGTCTGCCGGTTGATCCTTGTCCTTTGCAAGTCTATTCGCAACAGGCGAGGTGTAGGGAGGCAGATACTTCCCGCGATCGCTCAGTGAAATCTTGGAACACAGTTCCTGGGCCAGGGCAAACCCCTGGATACAGCCGACCTCGCGGGCGACGGCAACACAAAGGGCCTCGGGAGATAGGCTGTACACCCCCGGTTCTACCTCTAAAATCGAGCCGGCGGGCAACCCGGAACACACGGACCAGCCCACGTCAGGCATGCGGCGGCGCTGCGCCGCAGATCCCACCAGCAAGCACAGATCTTCTTGCACCTCGCCGCTTGCGGCCCCAATCCGCACCAAGTCGGGAAGATAGATGTCCTCGGTCGAGGGCGACGACGTGCGCAGCACATGGCGCTCTTCATCGGGATCAAGGTCCCTCCAGCTTATGTAGCCCATCTGCCGGCGCTCGGAGCGCATCATGCGTAGCGCCGAGGCGCCTGTTAGGATTACGGAAGCCGCTAGCTGTTCGCTTGTCGGCTCGTTGCGCCGCTCAATCTTCACTGCCACAAAACCACCCCTACCAAACGCGTGCGATAGCGAGACCATCGACTGCCGCGGCGCCGGCACGCTTGAGCTCCGCCGAGGCCGCTGCCATGGTCGCGCCCGTGGTAATGACATCGTCGACGAGCAGCAGGCGGCGGCCGCGCACATCCTCGACCGTCTCGTACATACCCCGAGCGTGTTCCCGGCGCTCATCGCGACCGAGCTCGCGCTGGTCACCATGGCCGTACTTAACGAGGGCGTCGAGCAGGGGAACACCCGACAGCTCGCAAAATGGACGCGCAATAGCCTCCATATGATCAAAACCACGCCGCCGAAACGCTGCCGCAGTCGCGGGCACAAATACCACCGCGTCGGCGCCGGACAGCACGCTGCCGTAGCGATCGGATGCTGCCACCTGGGCATGCAAGGCAGTGTCGTAGAGCAACTCCGCCAGATACGGTGCCAGACGGCGCTCGCCCGCATCCTTGCACGCCTTGATAATGCGCGGCAGCGGATGTGCATAGACGGCGCACGCCAGGCAGCGGTCGAGCGCCTCCGCCATTGCCGAGGACGCGCCCTCGACCGAACACTCAGTGCACAGCAAATCCCCAAACGGGGCGCCGCATCGGGTACAGCTATGACGTGGGTCGATGAGCGTGAGCGATGCCAGACAATCCTGGCAGATCAGCGCACCGGCGCGCTCGCAGCCGGCACATCGCGTGGGCGACAATGCCTCGAGCGCCTCGCGTGCCACCCGCTCGGCAAACGGTAGCAATTCGTCCGCAAACGGTAGGGCGTCGGCACCCTGCAGACGGCTCAATATGTTCAGATGGCTTTTCAAGACACAACCCTCCCTACGTTCGGTCGCAGGGAGGGTTGTTGATTCAGCGTTATGATACCCCGATGCGCTCGGGGCAAGGCGGGCTAAATCCGCTCGCGGGCGTTATTCGCCGGTAGGCGGTTGCGGTGCGGACGAGGTGTGGGT
>CALLRY010000193.1:0-2031 GCA_938014285.1 uncultured Collinsella sp.
GCCGGCTATTCTATCGATGAAACGAGCGAGCCGGTTGCATCTGAGGAACGCGGCCGTGGTATCAAGCTTATGCGTATGCTCGTCGATAACGTGGAGGTTGCTCGTCGTACGGACGGCGCCGGCACGCGCGTGCAGATGGTGAAGCTGTTTGGCGGAGCGCTGGAATCGTGTGCCTAGCCAATCGCTTTAGCGCGTTTGGCTATTAAGAACATGCGGCAGACAAGTTTTTTGAAAAAAGTACTTGCGTCTTTTGGACAACTCGCGTAAATTAATAACCCGCAAGCGGACATGGCTCAGTTGGTAGAGCACAACCTTGCCAAGGTTGGGGTCGCGGGTTCGAGCCCCGTTGTCCGCTCCAAACGCACCAGCCCGACTACTACGGTAGCCGGGCTTTTTTTTGTACCTATCTCCTAGGCTCGAACCCGAGAGGGGGCGAGCGTTTTGGGTCGTGGCTGTGGCGTTGTTTGCCGCGAATGTCCGCTTTGGGCGTATCATCGTGGGCATCTCGCATAACCTCGTTGCAAGGGAGATACGCCCCATGGCTACAGAAAAGTCTTCTTCGCGCTCATGGATGTCCGATGCCGCGATCTATCAGATCTACCCGCGCTCGTTTAAGGATTCGACTGGTTCGGGTCTGGGCGATATCGCGGGCATTACCCAGCAGATGGACTATCTTGAGCGGCTGGGTATCGAGGCCATCTGGCTGAGCCCGTTTTACCCATCGCCTCTTGTCGATGGCGGCTATGATGTGGCGGACTACTGCGATGTCGACCCGCGTCTCGGCTCGCTTGACGACTTCGATGACATGATCGCTGCGGCTCACGCGCGCGGCATCAAGGTCATCGTCGACATCGTGCCCAACCATTCATCCAACCAGCACCCCTGGTTCAAAGCCGCTCTTGCCGCCGGCCCCGGATCGCCCGAGCGCGCCCGTTATATCTTCCGCGATGGTCGCGGCGAGCATGGCGAGCTGCCTCCCACCAATTGGAATGCCAACTTTGGCGGCCCCGCATGGACGCGTGTTGCGGACGGTCAGTGGTATCTGCACATGTTTACGCCCGAGCAACCGGACTTTGACTGGTCATGCCCCGAGGTTCATGCGCTCTTTTGCGACGTCCTGGCGTTTTGGAGCGATCGAGGCGTCGACGGCTTTCGCATTGATGTGGCGCAGGGTCTCGCCAAGGATCTCGACCGCGATGACCTCGACCGGTGGCATCTCGCCGAGGGCGATGACATGGTTGACGACGGCACCCATCCGCTGTGGGACCGCAATGAGGTCCACGAGATCTATCGCGAGTGGCGCCGCGTGTTCGACCGCTATAATCCGCCGCGCAGTGCCGTTGCCGAGGCGTGGGTGCTGCCCGAGCGCCAGTATCTCTACGCGCGTCCCAGCGAGCTTGGCCAGACATTCAACTTTGAGTTTGCCAAGGCCACTTGGACCTATGATGACATGCACACTGCAATCGAGAAGGGCTTGAAGGCAGCCGTCGAATCCGATTCCGCCTCGACCTGGGTACTCTCCAACCACGACGTGCCGCGCGTGGCGACACGCTATGCCCTGCCGCAAATCAAGGCGACGCGCTACCACCAGATTGCGCTCGACTGGCTCTTACGCGACGGGTCGTCTTATGACGAGGACCGTGAACTCGGCGAGCGCCGCGCGCGGGCGGCCCTTTTGCTTGAACTGGCGCTTCCGGGCTCGGCATACGTGTATCAGGGTGAGGAGCTCGGCCTTTTTGAGGTGGCTGATATCCCGTGGGCCGCACTCGAAGATCCCAGTGCGACCAATACGCACGGACCGAAGCGCGAGAAGGGGCGCGACGGCTGTCGCGTGCCCCTGCCGTGGGTGGCGGCGGACGATCCCGCGCAGGGCGGATCGTTTGGGTTTTCGCCGGCAGACGCCGATGCGGCGCCCCATCTGCCGCAGCCTGCATGGTTTTCCGATTATGCTGCCGATAGGGAAGAAACGGACCCGACATCGATGCTTGCGCTCTATCGTGACGCCCTCTGGCTGCGGCGCAAGCTGCGCGG
>CALLRY010000194.1:0-12472 GCA_938014285.1 uncultured Collinsella sp.
CCCCGGCATGCCGCTCATGACCTCGGAGGATATCGAGGCCACGGCGCGCGTGTATTACCTGGTGCCGGCGATTGCCAAGCACCTGTGCCTGGGTGATTCCGGTCGCGAGTTCCAGGACTGCATGGGCCAGACCGAGCTTTGCCATCTGCTTGAGCATGTGACGGTCGAGCTCATGAACGAGACCGGTCTTGCCGGTAGCATCTCGTGCGGCCGCACGCGCGTAAGCGAGCACGACGAGCGCGTCTTTGAGGTTGAGCTTTCGTGCCCCGACGACGCGCTGGCCATCGGTGCGCTGTCTTCGGCCACCTTTATGATGGACTGGGCGTACCTGCACGCCGACCAGCCTGCCCCCGACGTGGAAGGCACGGTCGCGGGCCTGCGCAACCTGGTGCTGGGCATGCGCGCCGAGGCCGAGGGCAAGGATCCTCACGAGGCCGTCGCCGCTGCGAACGGCGAAGATGCTGCCGAGGACGAGGGCGCTGACGAGGGCGATGTGCCGGCCGACGCCGAGCCCGTTGCCGATGCGACCGCCGAGCCTGTTCCCACCGAGCCCCAGGGTGTCCCCAACTTTGACGACGAGCCCCAGGCGGCGATTGATACCGAGGGCGCGGTTGCCGAGAACCACGAGGCTTCCGCTGCCGTCTTTGGCGGTGCGGCGACGGTTCCGGCAGGACCTGCGCATGAGGGCAGCCTGCCGCTCGTGGACGGCGCCGGCGAGGACCCGGGTGCCACGGTGGCCATGTCGGCTATGCCCCAGGAGTAGGCCTACGCGTTTATCACCATCACGTACCTGCGCCTTTGCCGTACGCAGATGAGCGGAGCGGCAAGTGATACGCTGCGGGTATAATGGACAGCATTCAAACGGTGGGCACCGACGTGCCCGCAGGAGAGGAATGATCATGGGTAAGACTTTCAGCTTTGTCTCCGGCGCACTTTTTGGTGCCGCTGCCGGCGCTATTGTCGGCGTTGCTCTGGCCCCGCGCTCGGGCGCCGAGACCCGCGCCATGGCTGCCGATATCGCCAACGACGCTTGGGACAATATGCGCGACACCTATGAGCACAGCGCCGAGGAGGCCCGTGCTGCGGTGAATGACTTTGGCCCGATGGTCGACGCCAAGACCGACGACCTGCGCGCCAAGGTCGACCTGGCCCGCGAGCGCATGGACCAGCTGCGCGAGCAGCTCAACGACGCCATTTCGGGCGGCAACGTGACGCCTGCCGCCGACGTCGTGGTCGAGAACGCCGTCGAGGCTGATACCGAGGCTGCGGAGCCCTCGACCGAGGCATAATGCGCGCCGGGGATTTTGTCGGCGCCAAGATCTATCGCAAGCCTACCGAGGACAAGCGCACCAAAAAGGACGGCACGCCGCGCAGCCCTAAAAAGCTCGGAAAGATTCACTTTCCGGTCTTTACCCCGGGCGGTACGCGCGTGGTCGGCTTTATGGTCCGCCAGTCCGATATCGCGGGCATGATCGAGCGTCCCGACCGATTCGTGGCGCTCGACGCCATTGGTGTCTACGAGGGCGCCATTGCGGTCGATGACGTCAAGGATACGTACGATGCCGCCGCCGCCAAGCGCCTCGACATCAACCTGGACGATTGCATCATCTGGGTCGGTATGGACGTGCGCACGGAATCGGGCGACGTCGTGGGCTATTGCTCGGATGTGGAGTTCAAGCCGCGTTCGGGCATCGTGCAGGCATTCTATGTGACCGCCGGTGCTGCTTCGAGTGTTTTGGTTGGTGACACGCAGGTGCCGCCGACGATGCTGCGCGGCTACGAGAACGGCGCGATGGTCGTCTCGGACGAGGTCAAGTCGCTCGGGTATTCGGGCGGCGCCGCCGCAAAGGCTGCCGAGGCAAGCGTCGTGGTGGGCGATAAGGTCAAGAAGGGCGCCAAGGTGCTCGACGACAAGGGATCGGTTGCCGTGGACAAGGGCAGTCGCGCACTGGGCAAGCAGCTCGGCAAGACGCGCGGCATGTTCAAGGCCTTTAAGGACGAATACCAAAAGGCGAGCGGAGGCTCGTCAAAAGCTACAAAATAGCGACGTACCAAATGATGGGAGGCAAGCCGGAGACCTGTTGCTCCGGCTTGCTGTGTTTATGGGGGAGGGCACATGCGCCAAAACGGATCCAACTTAAACGGGCGTTCGGGTACGCGTCCGACGGCGCGCCGCGACCTGGGGCAGCTGCCCAGCGGTCAGCGCAAGCGTCACCGTAAGCCCGGCGCGATGTATCTCAACCATAGCCGCGGCTTTAGCGATCGCAGCGCTCGCATCGGCAACAGCCGCACACCCCGTCGTTCGTCTCGCCTGCCCTATGCGCTCATCGCCGTGGGTTGCGCGCTCGTGCTGTTTATTGCTGCCGTCGTGGGCTACGTCAACCGCAGCGTGGACGTGGAACTTAACGGCCAGAAGACCGCGGTGCGCGTGGGCTCTACGCTGCAGAATCTCATCGACGACCAGGAGTTGACTGACACCTACGACGCAGGCGACCTGCTGGCCGTCGATGACAGCGTGCTCAAGCGCCATGGGGGCGAAAAGCTGTCGGTGAAGGTCGACGGCAAGCGCGTGAAGCAGGGCAAATGGGATAGCCGCGAACTCGAGGGCGGCGAGAAGGTGACGGTCAAGGATGGCCGTAACACCTACGAGAAGCACGAGGTTCAGGCTACGGTTATCGAGCCCAAGCTCAAGGTCGAGGGCACGGGCGCTATCGAGTATGTGCAGACGTGGGGTGTCCAGGGCCGATCCGAGGTGTGGGTTGGTGAGCAGTCGGGCAAGACGCAAGACCGCGGCGAGGTTGTGCCCGCCACCGATTGCGTTGTTGCGTGCGCCAGCGTGGCGCCCAAGGGCAACAAAAAGTACGTGGCGCTGACGTTTGACGAGGGTCCGAGCGGCGCCACCAAACAGATCTTGCAGGTGCTCAAGGAAAAGGGCGTCACCGCGACGTTCTTCCTTTCGGGCGATGCGGCCGAGGCCTCGCCTGCCACGGCCAAGGCGATTGTCGATGCCGGGTGCGAGATCGGATCCAACAGCTACAGCGACGATTCGCTCAAGGGTCAGGACCGTGAGGCGGTACGCGAACAGATCACGAAAGGCACCGATGCGATTAAGTCGGCGACCGGCGTGAAGACGATGCTACTGCGTGCTCCCTACGCTGCCTTTGACGAGCAAAACTGGATTGATGCGATGGACCTGGTCTCCGCCGTGGTCTCGTGGAATATCGACTCGGGCGACTGGCTGCTCAACGGTGCCGACGAGCAGGTCTCGACGGTGCTCGATTCGGTGACGCCGGGCAATATCGTGCTGCTCACCGATAGAGACGAATGCGCCGAGCAGACGCTCGAGGCGCTGCCGCAGATTATCGACGGCCTCATTGCCGACGGCTACAAGATCGTGACGCTCAGCGACCTGGTCAAGACGGACACGTCGCTGAGCAAAAAGCTCACCTCGCTGACGAAGGTCACCATGCCCAAGGACGCCGTGTTCCCCCAGCTTGCCGAGGACAACGACACCACAGAGTAGTCATTGGGTAGTCGTTTAAGAACGTCCCCAATGGCTATGTCACGGATGCGTCAGCGTTTGGTATGCCTGCAATGTGCAGCGCATAAATTCGATGCCGCAGGGCGATGCTGATGCTATAGTTACTGCGGTTAATGAGGGTCAAGAGAAAGGTTACAGGTGAAATCCAAACCTCGACCATACAGTCGATGACCCCATGCAGGTGCTTTTTGCGCATGCACGGGGTGTAAGCGTCGAGCGGCGTGCCGCCCGCGCATGCGTATACATATCCAGAAGCCCCCGGACGCCGCACATGCGGCCGCGTCCGGAGGAATAATGATGGGGAGCACCATTGAATTATCTGAGTGAGATGCTCAAATTGCCGGTCTTGGACGTCGACGGCGAAAAGCTCGGCGTGGTGAACGATTTTGGCATTGCTACCGGCGAAGTTTTTCCGCACGTGACGTCGCTCGCGTTCCGCGGACCCGGCAAGACGCCGTTTATGATCAGCTGGCGCAAATGGGTCGACCGTATCGACGAGACGGGCGTACACCTTAAGTCGCCGGCCACCGAAATCCGTTTTTCGTACCTGCAGCCGACCGAACTTTTGCTCGCGCGCGACGTGCTCAACAAGCAGATTGTCGACACGCAGGGCATGAAGGTCGTGCGCGTCAACGACATCAAGTTTTCCATGTCGGGCGAAAATCAGCTGCGTCTGCTGGGTGCCGAAGTTGGCGCCCGTGGTCTGCTGCGCGCGATCAGCCCCGCCCTCGAGCATGTCGTCGAGAGCTTTATGAAGCACCTGGGCAAACCGCTCGGCGAGGACATCATCGCCTGGTCCTACATGGACCTGCTCGACCGTTCGACTAAGAACATCCAGCTTTCGGTGTCGCACAAGACGCTCGGCGAGCTGCACCCTGCTGACATCGCCGACATTATCGAGCAGCTCGACCCGCGCCTGCGTGCGCAGGTGTTCGCGCAGCTCGACACCGCCCAGGCCGCCGAGGCCATCTCGGAGTTCGATGACGACGAACTTATGACCGAGATGCTCGAGGGCCTGTCCGACACCGATGCATCGTCGATGCTGGCCATGATGGACCCGGACGACGCCGCTGACCTGATCGACGAGCTCGATTACGAGAAGGCCGAGAAGCTTCTTCGCCTGATGGGCGTTCAGGAGGAGAAGGCGATCCGTAACCTGCTGGGCTATGAGGACAACACTGCCGGTCGCATCATGACCTCGGAGTTTGTCTCCCTGCCCGCCACGGCGACGGTCGGTGACGCCATCGAGGCGATCCGCAAGCTCGACGAGGACTTCGAGAGCGTCTACTACGTCTATACCGAGGACCCGAGCGGTATGCTCACCGGCGTCCTTTCGCTGCGCACGCTCATCGTGGCCGACCGCGACGCCACGCTGGGCCAGCTGGCCTATCGCGACCTGGTTTATGTGTCGCCCGACGATGACCAGGAAGACGTAACGGACGAGATGACCAAGTACGACCTGGTCGCTATCCCCGTTTGCGACGAGAACCGTCATATTTTGGGTATCGTGACCTTTGATGACGCCATGGACGTTATCGCCGAGGAACACCAGGAGGACCTGCAGATCGCAGGCGTCGGCTCGGGCGACAGCGCGTCCGACGACTCGACGAACGTGCTCAGCTGGTTCGTGCATCGTCAGTACTGGGTCGTCGTGTGGGGCATCGCCTCGTGCATTATGGCGACGGTGCTGGGGACGGCGCTGGGCTCCGCGCATCTGGTGGTGTTCCCCATGTGCGCCATGCCGCTCGTGCTGCTGGCGGCCTCGCGCATGGTGTCGTTCGTCAAGAACTACTTCCTCGAGTACGACGGTCACGACGACGAGCCCAAACCGTACCTGGGATTCTTCTTCCAGAGCACGGGTATGGGCCTGATCCTTTCGCTTGTTACTTACCTGTGCGCGCAGCTGGTGCGCACTGCCGCGTTCCTCGATGCCCCTATGTTTGAGGAGCAGCTCTTTACCGGCTGCTTTAACATCGCGGCCATCATCTGCCTGGTGGGCAACATGAGCGCCGTGATTTACCTGATGGTGCTGTTCTGGCGCGATGAGCACGACCTCAATACGTCGGGTACCGCCATGAACGTCATCGCCGTCATGATCTCGTGTGTGGCGTACTGCATCGCCGCGGTGCTGCTCACCATGTCGGTCATGGGGTAGGTGGTCGCGTGCAAAATACGAAGCAAAAGCCGAGCACCAAGCAAAAGCTGACCATCGCGGCCATCTTTGGCGCCATGGGCCCCGGTCTTCTGGCGGCGCTTTCGGGCAATGACGCTGGCGGCATCGCCACGTATTCCAGCGCGGGCGCCAGCTATGGCTATAAGATGCTCTGGATGCTTCCCGTCATGACCGTGCTGCTTATCGTGACGCAGGAGACCGCGGCGCGCTGCGGATGCGTCACGGGTAAGGGCCTGGCGTCGCTCATTCGCGAGCGCTTTGGCGTGCGCAAGAGCGTGCTGGCCATGGCAGCGCTGTTGATCGCCAACACGGCGGTGACCATCTCGGAGTTCGCGGGTATCGCGAGCGGCCTTGCTCTGTTTGGCGTTCCGGCGAGCATCTCGGTGCCGCTCGTGGCGCTGCTGGTGTGGATGCTTACCATGTCGGGCAGTTTCCAGCGCATCGAGAAGATTCTGCTGCTGGTAAGCTGCGTGTTCGTGACCTACATCGTCGCCGCGTTTATGGCCGGCCCCAACTGGGGCGAGGTCGCGGTCGACCTGGTCGTGCCTAACATTCAAAATGATCCCAGCTACGTGTCGCTCGTGGTCGCAACGATCGGTACCACCATCGCGCCGTGGATGATTTTCTTGGCGCAGAACAACGTGGTCGATAAGAACGCGGGCGAGGACGATATCGTGCTGCAGCGCATCGATACCGTGAGCGGCTCGCTTGCTGCCGATGTCATTGCCGGCTTTATTATCATCACGACCGGTACGGTGTTGTTCCCGGCGGGCATTCAGATTAGCGATGCTGCCGATGCTGCCCGCGCGCTGGAGCCTATTGCGGGTCAGTGGTCCACGGTACTGTTTGCCTCGGGCCTGGTCGCGGCGAGCTTCTTGGCTGCCTGCGTGCTGCCGGGCGTTACGTCGAGCGCTATCTGCGAGGCATTTGGCTGGGAGCGCGGTGCCGACCGCAGCTGGGACGAGGCCCCGGTCTATCGCGGCATCATTACGGCCATCATCGGCATTTCTGCCGTGTTGGTGCTCATGCCTGGCGTCGATTTGTTCCAGATTATGATGACCTCGCAGGTCATCAACGGCGTGCTGCTGCCCGTAGTCTTGGTATTCCAGGTGGTTATCGCGGCGGATCGCCACATTATGGGCGCCAACCGCAACGGCCGCGTATGGAACGTGCTCACGTGGGCGACTATCGGCGTGATTACGGTGCTGACGGTCGTCATGTTTGTGCTGCAAGCGATGGGCTACAGCGCTTAACGCCCACTTTTGCTTCCGAACAGGCCGCAGCGATGGGCTGCGGCCTGTTTTTTGTCTGCTATAGGGTGTTAGTTATATAGCAATGGACAAAAAATGCCAAATATGAGTACTGTTGCTAAGTGAATAGCATTTACATCCTAAAAGATAATGAACATAGCCTTTAGTATGTTCATTAAAATTGGCTCCAATACGCCTTAAACCAGTCAGGTTGGCTGCTTTAGGGGGTTGTAGGGGTCGCTCGGACGTCATTTTGGGTGGTTTTGCCTGCTACTAAAATGGTAACAGTACTCATATTTGCCCTTTTTTGCCCACAGACCTTTGAGGGTGCGGCGAAAAGGGCTTGTTTTGATTGTTTGGGGCAGGCACGAGGCGCGGAAACGATGTCTGGAGCGACGGAGCGGCCTGGAATTCATCCGTAGAGGTCTTCATTGGCTGCGCCAGGAGTGTCCCTAACTGCCGGAGGGGGTGTCTGCCGTGGCAGACACCCCCTCCGGATGTGGGAAGTTTGCGCTGCAGGTTACTTGTCGGTGCCCAGCTTGTGCGGCTTGAGAGCGAGCGCATTGACGAGTGCGTCGGTGGCAGACTTGACGGCTGCCGGCTGCGGATCGTTGACGTGATCCTCGGGATGCACGGGCAGGTCCTTCTTGACGGCATCGTGGATCAAGTTGAGGTACTCAGTCACGCCAGTGGTCGATAGATGCGTGCCATCGCCATCGAACAGGTCGTTGCGGTTGGCACTGTATCCGTACCAATCGATAACGCGCACGTTCTTGTAGCGCGTAGCGGCGTTGGCGATGGCCTGGTTGGTAGAGCCAACCCACGGCTGCGGGCTGCGCGTGTTCACAAACACCACAATACGCTTATCTCCTGCATCGGCCATGATGGCGTCGATCTGGTCGTCGGTTACCAAGCCGTTGGTGCCCAGGGCAAAGACCACGATCTTGCCGGCAAGGTTCTGCTGGATATAGCCCTCAAATGTCGCGCGCCCCGCATCAAACTGGCGGCCCTTTTCGGCATCGATATGGCTGTGCGGGAACACGCCGTCAAAGGTGTCTACGGCACGCAGCGACACGGAGTCGCCGATCATAAGCAGATCGTAGGAGCCATCGGGGAAGCCGTCGTTGTCCTTGTCGGTGTCGTCGGCCGCCTGCTGGTCGGTGGGCGCGGTGTTCTTGGCTTCCTTGTTCAGAACTTCGGCGCCCTCGCCGCTCAGCGCAGACGTCTCGGGCACAAAGATCAGGCCGCCCAGTGCAACGACCAACACGACAGCGCAGGCTGCGCAGACAGGGATGTGCGTGCGTGCCCAGTTGGCGGGCGTGGTGGTGCCATCGCGGAATTCGGCGACGGTGCGCCCAAAGGCGCCCTTCCTAAACGGAGTCTCGATAAAGCGATAGCAGCACTCTGCCACGGCGACCACCAACAACACCTGCAAAATGTACTGCCACCACGGCGTATCGTTGATGTTGGCGACCGGGTTCATAAGCAACAGCAGCGGATAGTGCCACAGGTAGATGCTGTAGGAGCGCTTGCCAACCCACACGAGTGGCTCGGCGGATAGCGCGCGGGCAACCATTCCCTGGGGCTGCACGCAGGCCGCGATGACCATGAGCGTGAGGATCGAGCACAGCAGCGTGCCTCCGCGATACTGGAAGGCGGTGTAGCCGTTGGTGAGCGCGACCATGGCGGCAAGGCCAACCAGACCCACGACGCCCAACACATCGATGGATGCGGGCGAGGACCAAAAACGCACGAGGGCGCTCGGCTGTGCCGGGGCGGTCTCGGCTGCTTCGTCGGCCTTCTCGCCAGGTTTGCCCTCGGCGTTCTTGCCGTGCTTGGCGGCGCCAGCCAGGCGATTGAGCCCCAAACGATGAGCGAGACGCACCGGTGCCAGGTCGCGATCGGGGATAAAGGCCATCCAGGCACCCAGCAGCAGCGAGAACACGCGGGTGTCGGTGCCGTAGTACACGCGGCTGGGGTCGGCGGCAGGGTTGTAAAGCACCATCATGGCGAGGGCAGATACCGCGGCAAGGCCCAGAACCACGCGGCGCGTGTTGGGCTTGCTCACATGCATGGATACCATGGCAAACAGCAGCGGCGGCCAAATCAGGTAGAACTGTTCCTCGATGGCAAGCGACCAAAAGTGCGTGAGCGGTGAGGGGTCGCCCAGAGCATTGAAGTACGAGACGTTTTGAGCAATCTGCCACCAGTTGTTAAAGAACAGCAGCGACGGCAAGATGTCGGGGCGCATTTTGGTGAGCATCACGTGGTTGAAGACGGTGCACAGCGCGCAGGTCACTACCACGACGGTTACCACGGCGGGGACCAGGCGACGGATGCGGCGAATCCAGAAGCTCTTGAGGTCGATGCGGCCGGTCTTAGCGACTTCGTTGAGCAGCAAGCGCGTGATCAGATAGCCCGAAAGCACAAAGAAGATCGTGACGCCGAGCAGACCGCCCTGCGCCCACGTGAGGTTAAGGTGATAGAGCACCACCGCGACGACGGCGAGCGTACGCAGGCCGTCAAGGGCAGGGATGTAGCGGGATTTGGGGCGAGCAGGCGTCTGCTCCGCGGCGGGAGTGTTGGCGCGGCCCGCGTTGTTGGCAGAAGCACGATGGGGGCTCACGGTGCGTCGCGGTTCGTTGGCACGGCGTTCGCCCTTCACGCGTTCGTGCGGCGCCGGCTCGTTGCCCGTGCGGCGTCGACCGCGCGAGCCCGATTGCGAGAGTTGTTCCATAAAACATCATCCAATGACGAGAATAATCAGCACGCCTTCATTGTAGCTGCCTGCTCCTGTGAATGCTTGCTGCTGGCGCAAGCTCAAGCGCGCGTCCACATCAAAGTGAACTAAAGTTATAGGGGGTGCGAGAGTGCACGATCGACGGCTGGCGGTGGGCATAAGGCCCGCAGATGAGGAGGTTTCCATGGCAGATCGCGGCATCGTTGCGGTGTTCGGCAGCATGAACATGGACCTTTCGGTGGCGTGCGAGCGCATACCGCGTGCGGGCGAGACCGTCGGCGGCAGCGGGTTTATCACCAACGCCGGCGGCAAGGGCGCCAATCAGGCCGTAGCTGCCGCGCGTATGGGCGCTTGCACGCACATGATCGGCGCGGTCGGTCGCGACGCGTTCGGCGCGTCGCTCGTGGCGGGGCTCCAAGACGCCGGCGTGGACTGTGACTTTGTAGTGCATCGCGATGATGTGGAGACGGGAACGGCGACCATCATTCGCTGCGAGGGAGACAACCGCATCGTGCTGTCGCCGGGCGCCAACCATGCGCTTGCGGGCGAGGACGTTGCCCGCGCGCTGAGGCGTCTGGTGGCCGATGAACTCGATAGTGACGCCAGCGAGATTGCCCCGGCTGCCGGAAGCGTCTTTATCGCCCAGGGCGAATGTGACCTTGCGGCGACGGCCGAGGCGCTTGTTTGCGCTCACGAGCTGGGGTTCTATACGGTCTTTAATCCAGCGCCTGCCTGCGATGTGCCTGCGGAGGCCTGGTCCGCGGTCGACCTGGTCTGCCCCAACGAGACTGAGTGCCAGGTGCTGACGGGCATTCTGCCCACGGATGATGCGAGTTGCGTCGCCGCGCTCAATGCGCTGCTCGACAAGGGCGCCGGAGCTGCGGTCATCACGTTGGGCGGCGCCGGGTCGGTTACGCTCGGCGATGACGGCGAGCTGCTGCGCATGCCGGCACTTTCGAGTACGGTAGTCGATACCACGGCCGCCGGCGATACGTTTATCGGCGCGTTGGCGGCGGCTCGCCTAGAGGGCTTGCCGCTCTTTGAGTGCATGGCTGCGGGTGCTCGCGCCTCGGCAGTGACGGTGTCGCGCCTGGGCGCTCAGCAATCGATTCCCACGCGCGCCGAAGTTGAACATTGGTTTGGTTAAACGATAAAGACGGAGAAGCGGAGTAGAACAATGGCAATCAAGAAGCTGATCCTTGATCTGGATATGGGTGTGGACGATGCGATGGCGCTGGCCTATGCCATCGCGAGCCCCGAGGTGGAGCTCGTGGGCATCACCACGTGCTTTGGCAACGTGCGCGTCGAGCAATCGGCGCACAACTGCCTGGCGGTGCTCGATCTGCTGGGTCGCCCCGAGGTTCCGGTGTACCTGGGTGCCGACCGTCCTCTGCAGGCGACTGAGCCCTATACGCCGCCGGCGTCCACCGCGCTCATTCACGGCAAGAACGGCATCGGCGGCGCGAGCGGGTGGGGGCGACCTCGGCCGACGGCAACGCCGCGGTCGATTATCTGATTGATGCCGCGCGCACCTATGGTCCCGATCTGGTCTACGTAGCGACTGGCCCGCTCTCCAACCTGGCGCTCGCCCTGGAGCGCGATGCGGCGGCGATGATGTCCATCGGCCGCGTGGTCGTGATGGGCGGCGCCCTTACCGTGCCCGGTAACGTGAGCGCGGGCGCCGAGGCCAACATGGCGAGCGACCCCGAGGCAGCCGACGCGGTGCTGCGCTCGGGCCGTAAGCTCACCATGGTGGGTCTGGACGTGACGCATCGCGTGGTGCTCACACGCCGCGACATTGCCGGCTGGACGGGCTCGGGCACCATGGCGGGCTGCGCATTTGCGAGCATGGTCGAGCACTACATTGGCTCGTACGAGATGAACGCACCCTACCTGGGTGGTTGTGCGCTGCACGATCCGCTGGCCGTTGCCGTGGCGATCGACCCCACGCTCGTAGGTGCGCTCGGCTGCAACCTGCGTGTTGATCTGCTGGGCGAGTACCGCGGTCGCACCATCTGCGATGAGCGCCGCCTGTCCGATCCGGACAAGAGCACGCTTGTGGCACTGACCGTGGATGCTCCGCGCTTCCTGTCCGAGTTCAAGACGCGTATGGCCCGTGTCCTTGGCTAAGTTGTCTTTTTGGGACGGGGCTTTTTTGACTGTTATGATTGGTGCGACCATTCGAACCAGCTAAAAGGGCCCGTCCCAAATTGACTACCGAGAGGATCTGCCATGGAGCGCATCGCGAGTTTTTCCGTTGACCATCTGCTGCTTGAGCCCGGCGTGTATGTGAGCCGCATCGACCGCGATCAGGCGACCGGTGCTGCCGTCACCACGTTTGACCTGCGTCTGACCACGCCCAACAAGGAGCCGGTCATGAACACCGCCGAGTGCCACACCATTGAGCACCTGGGCGCGACGTTCCTTCGCAATCATGCCGAGTGGTCGAGCCGCATTGTCTACTTTGGCCCCATGGGCTGCCGCACGGGCTTTTACCTCGTCGTATTTGGCGAGGTGACGAGCGAGGAGATCCTGCCGCTCGTGCGTGAGCTGTTCGAGTTTGTCGCCGACTTTGAGGGTGATGTCCCCGGTGCCGCTCCCGATGAGTGCGGCAACTACCTGGACCAGAACCTTCCCATGGCTAACTGGCTCGCGCGCCGTTACCTCGACCGCGACCTGGCCGATATCGACGAGAAACACCTGCACTATCAGCTGAACTGCCTCCCATTTCTTGGACATGAGAAATGGGAGGCTTTTTATGCGTGTCG
>CALLRY010000195.1:0-2552 GCA_938014285.1 uncultured Collinsella sp.
ACACCTCGGGCGCCTCGGCGCCAACATGCAGGTGCCCACAGTTCAGGCACTTCCACACCTTCACGCCCTCACGCTCAAACACCTCGCCCGACTCGATACGCTCGACGAGTTTGTTGTAGCGCTCCTCGTGGGCCTTCTCGACGGCGGCGACGCCACGGAACTTCTCGGCGATCTCGGCAAAGCCCTCCTCCTCGGCGGTCTTGGCGAACTCGTCGTACATCGTGGTCCACTCGTAGTTCTCGCCCGCGGCGGCGTCGCGCAGGTTGTCCAGAGTACCCGGAACGGCGCCGTCGTGCAGATACTTAAACCACAGCTTGGCGTGCTCGGACTCGTTGCCCGCCGTCTCGGCAAAGATATTCGAGATCTGAACGTAGCCGTCCTTTTTGGCCTTGGATGCATAGTAGCGATACTTGGTGTGTGCCTGGGACTCACCGGCAAAAGCAGTCTCGAGGTTCTTCTTGGTCTGAGAGTTCTCAAAATCCATAGGCGTACTTCCCTTCAACACGTGCCGCCCATAGGCTTTGAGCGACCTTGTCTTTAGGATGCCCTCAAGCCGAGAATTTAAACCTTACAATCCCGTTCTTCAGATTTGAGCGGGCTACACACTCAACCAACGATCGTCCTCGGCTCGGCAAAAGCCCTCGCGCTCCAGGTCAGCTAGAATGCCCGCGATCAAGTCGCACTCGACCGGCCCGCGACCGGCTGCCGCTTCACGGCATCAGCAAGCGTAATCCCCGCCGGCTGCCCATCGCGCGCTGCCAGCAACATACGCACGATATGCGCGCGCTTTTGGCGACGCGAGCCCTCAAACTTGGACTGACGGCTATAGCCCGCCGACCGCCTGGACGGATTGGGCAACGTCTTTTTTAGATATGCGCCGTAATCTAGCAACGCGTAATACCACGCGCGCGGCGTGTCGGCATCATCGAGCGGCACGGCAAAGGGAGCGATCTCGTCCGCCGACGCACCGGGGGCCGCCGGACAGGCCGCCTGAATCAGCGGCACCAGCTCGCGATCGGGAACAGCCGGTACATCGGGAAAGAAGTGATGCAGAAAGACCGTGCGCACATTGGTCTCCAGATACACGCCCGGAAGATCAAACGCAAACGACCGGATACCCTGCGCCGTTGCCGGGCCAATACCAGGCAGAGCGACCAAGTCACGCGTCTCGTGTGGAAACTCCCCGTCCCAGTCCTCTACAACGCGCTGAGCGGCCTTGTGGAGCGCCAGAGCGCGTCGGTTGTAGCCCATCCCCTGCCAAGCGTCCAAAACATCGGAAGGCGCGGCCTGGGCAAGCGCCTGCACGGTCGGAAAACGATCGAGCCACACCGGCATGCGCGCCTCCACACGCGGAACCTGCGTTTGCTGCAGCATGACCTCAGAAAGCCAAATGATGTACGGATCGCGTGTGCGGCGCCACGGAAGGTCGCGATAACGCAGGACCCCTTCCGAACGAATCATCGAACGAAAGGGGTCCTGAATCATGGCTATGCTCCTTATGCGGCGCTATTCCTCCCGGTAAGCGCACGCGCAGGTGGCGTACTCGGGAAACGCTTCGCGGTCGGCGAACTTGGGATCGACGGCCGGGAACTGGCGGTGAGCGACGATGTCGCCGAGCGAAACGGAATCGAGGTAGTCGCGCATCAACGCCTGAGCTCCGGCCCACAGGGGATGATAGCAGCACGCGCCCATGCGCGCACAGTCACCATCGGGCGCGGTGCAATCGTTCATAACCATAGGACCCTGAACGGCCTCGACGACCT
This sequence comes from uncultured Collinsella sp., assembly GCA_938014285.1. Classification (GTDB taxonomy): domain Bacteria; phylum Actinomycetota; class Coriobacteriia; order Coriobacteriales; family Coriobacteriaceae; genus Collinsella. The sequence continues at coordinate 1,764 of CALLRY010000195.1, forward strand.
GGCGGATAGTGACGTCGTCCGGACTGACCTTGAGACGCATGCCACCGTGGACGCCACGCAGGCTCTCCACAATACCGGCCTGGACCAAACCGTGCTGAATCGAGCGGGCAAACGAATACGGAACATTGACCTCTTCGGCAGCGGTGCGAACAGAAAGCAAACACTCCGGATCCTCAGCAAGCATCGCCAGCATACGAAGGGCGTAATCAGTCTTCCTCGATATGTCCATTTTTCCCTTTCAAGGAATACGAACAGCTCGAACGAGCTCCGGGGCCGAGCTTGTGTCGAGACGCTAAATGACCGCCAGGACATCCAAATGGTAAATCGGATATCCACTGAGTGCCGCGCTTGGAGCGAAATGCATCAAATGCGGCGCACAGTGCAATTTAGTATAACCTAACCCCCTGTCTCGTTGAACAGGTGTTGCGCAACAAAGCTGTTGTTCAGACAGATATACTTATTAGATTTTACTTGCGTTCCCGAAGGCGCGGGGATTCTGGGCGAAGATGCACCAGGGCGATCGTTCTATCGAAACAAAGTGCATCAAACGCAAAAAGCCACGTCCAAAGACGTGGCTTTAATTGCGTTGGCGGGAAGTACGGGGCTCGAACCCGCGACCTCCGACGTGACAGGCCGGCGCTCTAACCAAACTGAGCTAACTCCCCAGGCAGACGTTCGCGTTTGTTTCCGCTCGCGTGCGCTGCGGGGATTAGTATACACAGAAGTCTGTCCGGCGCGCAACAACTTTTTTGAAAAAATTTTTCGGGGCCATCCGGGAGGGTCTCCGGG
>CALLRY010000196.1:0-5436 GCA_938014285.1 uncultured Collinsella sp.
CGGTTGCGGGCGAGCTGCGCCGCGCTATCGAGACGCTCCTGCGCCGTCCGATTGTCCTGACGTGCGCGGGGCGTACCGATGCCGGCGTACATGCCGTGGCTCAGTACATCAGCGTGCCCGTAACGGACGCTGAGCTCGCTTGTACGCGCCGTAGGTGGCTGCGGGCTATGGATGCCCTGCTACCCAAAGATATCGCCATAAACGAGGTCTACAAGGCCCGTAAAGGCTTTTCTGCACGCTTTGATGCGCGTTCGCGTACATATACGTACCGTATTGCCGATCGAGATGCGCGCCCCGTGCTGTCCCGCGGTGCCGTGTGGTGGCATCGCTATCCCTTGGATGTTGAGGCTATGTCTGCTGCCTGCCCCGCGCTGCTGGGCGAGCAGGACTTTAAAAGCTTTTGCAAGGTTGCCTCGGCCGTTGGCAAGCCCACGCATCGCTGCGTGATGCGTGCCGAGTTTGGCCATGAGATTGCGTTTGGCGAGGACATCCTGACGTTTACCATCGAGGGCAATGCGTTCCTGCATTCGATGGTCCGTACGATCGTGGGCACGCTTGTCGAGATTGGCATGCATCGCCGTGAACCCGAGTGGATGCGCGAGGTCATCGATGCTTGCGACCGTACCGCTGCGGGCCCCACGGCTCCTGCCTGCGGCCTTACGTTTATGGGCGTGGATTACGATCCCGCCGAGCTCGTCGTGCTCGACTAGGGGAGGGCTCGACGCGTCGTGCGTCGACACCCGTCATCTGTGGGCTGCACGTGTTCAACATCTGTTCTTGGCGTGCAATACAACCGGTGTCTCATTGCTTTTATTGCTGGGGTGTACCATGAACCACGGTTTGATTCATTGCTGTCGAGAGGACGGATAACTTGGTTCGACGTGGCTCGCATCCGCGACTTTCGGTGATCCTTGTGGTAGAAGGTTCGCCCAGCTATGCGATGCGTGCGCTCGAGAGTATCCAGAACCAAGACCTCTACGATTTGCAGATTGTTGTTGTCTGCCGCGATGCTGCGCCCGGTGTGCGCCATTCGCTTCAAGTTGCTGCCGACAGGGACATCCATATTGATTTGATTGACGTCGAGGACGCGAAGCGCGGTGCTTGTCTTCGTGCCGGTTTTGCTGCCTCGCGTGGCTCTCAAATCATCGCTATGAACGCCGATGAGTGGTTAGCTCCGCAGTCCCTTTCCAAGATGATCGATATCGCGTGCGATACTGCGGCAGACATAGTGTTCCCCACGGTGTCGCTCGACCGCTATGATGCACACCGAGAGCGCCATTCGCGCGTCTTGGATGTTGCCCCTATTGTCATTGAAGACAAGTCTTCGATGGTGACCGGGCTGTCCCAGTTGATTTTAGGCGGCCTAGTCGCTCAGACCTCTGGCGTGATGTACAGCCGCTCGCTGTTTGAGGCATGCCTTTTGTGCGACAAGGTGTTTCGCACAGTTGGGTTTATGGCGTGCGCGCTCTCGCGGGCGCAGTGCGTCTCCGGCTGCGGCGACGCTTGTTTCCACGCCGCGGCACCTAAGCTTACAGATGCCTTTGATCCCACCATGTATGCCAAGGTATCCGATGACATCCGAGCACTCGACGAGCTTGCGGACTCACTCTCGGAAGCAGATAGCGGTGGTCGGCTCAAGCTGGCAAGCCAAAAGTTCTACTTTGCCGGACTGGTCGCCTGCATCGAGAATTTGTGCCTGAGCCCGCACGGGTTGTCGTCAATCGAGCGTTCCGCCCGCATGCGTGATATGCTCGATGCGCCTCGAACCCGTCAGATGGTCGCCGCGCTCAAGGACAACCATCGGGGACTCGGTCTGTTGTTTGGGCCGATTGCCAGCGCCAAGCCCGCGCGCTGCGTGATGTGTACGCATCTGGCAGCTTTTCTTAACCGGACGGGCGCAAAAACCGCCTAAACGGCTCATTACGAAACAAACTTGCATAGAATTGTTTCGAAATGCGTTCTTATACACAAAAGCCTTCAAATAGCGTTAAACTATTCAATCACTGATTGATTGTCTCCGCCATCTTTTGGAGAGAGGGTTTGTATGGCTAAAAAACGCAATGGGCGCCAGGATGCCATTAGAGATATTGTGCGCAATAAGGACGTCCGTACGCAGCGCGTGCTGGTCGATGAGCTCCGTGCCATGGGCTTTGATTGCACGCAGGCGACTGTCTCTCGCGATATTGCCGACATGGGGCTGCGTAAGCTCCCTGAGGGCATCTATGTTCTGGCAGAGGACCTGCACCTGCAGCGTATGGTTTCCGAGCTCGTAACGGGCGTTCTGCGCACCGATAATCTGGTTATGATCAAGGCTCAGCCTGGCACGGCTTCCGGCATCGCCGCCGCCGTTGATGCGGCAGAGCTGCCCGATGTGCTTGGCTCGCTTGCCGGCAACGATACGATTTTGGTTATTGCCCAGACGGCCGAGGACGGCGAGCGTCTCGAGGCGCTGATCAATAAGCTGAGCAATTCTCGCAAGTAGGCGTGCGGGTCGTGCGCTCGGCACTGTGTGCGTGACATGGTGGCTTGTAAGGGGGTATCGACGTTGGTCGGTACCCCCTATATTGTTTGCCGGTATAAAGACCGTTCACCAGGTCGCTTTAAACTAAAAGGCCCCCGAGCAGTTCAATAAGCTGCTCGGGGGCCTTGTTGCTAATGGCCGGATGAATTTCTAGCCAACAGTATCGTCAGGCGTGGGCGAGGGGTCGGGAGTGGGCGTAGGCGTGGGCGTAGGCGTGCCGCCATCGCCGCCGGTCGAACCACCAGTGGAGCCGCCCGTCGAGCCACCGGTCGTTCCGGTGCCGCCGGTGGTGTCGCCGCCCGTGGTCTCGGTGGTCGTGGTCGTCGTGGTGGTCGTTGTGGTGGTTTCCTCTTCGTCCTCGTTCTCGTCCTTGTCGTCGTTCTCCGTCTTCTTGGTGTTGTTGGTGCCGTAGAACTTCCAGACGCTGTTGTTCTTGTAGGTGGGCGCCGTTCCGGTCGCAAACTCCTCGCGTTCGGTACCGGTCAGAACGGTGTTCATAAACCGCTTAAAGACAGGCAGGTTGGTGCTGTCGCCCAGCAGGTCCGTGCCGTATTTTTGGATGGGGATCTCGCCCGCGGAATAGCCGGTCCACAGGGCGCACGCCAGCTGCGGGGTATAGCCGCAGAACCACAGGTTGGTGGTGTTGTCGGTGGTGCCCGTTTTGCCGGCATAGGGCTGGTTGACGCTCAGGGCGCCAGCAGCACCCGTACCGCCGCCCTGCATGACGCCGGACAGAACATCGGTGACCGCGGCGGCCTCGCCCTCGGTAAGCACCTGTGAGGGATTGTCCGTGTGCTGGTACAGCACCGAACCGGTACGAGAGTCAATCTCGGTGATGGCGATCGGCTGGCGATAGTAGCCGCCGTTGGCAAACGTCGCGTAGGCGGCGACCATCTCGAGCGGCGAGATCGAGCCGGTGCCGAGCGTCATGACGGGAACGTCCTCGATGTTGTCCTTGGCGGGATCGATGCCGAGCTTTTTGACGAGTGAGATGATCTTGCTGTTGCCGACGGCTTCCGCCACCTGGATGTAGCCGGTGTTGGAGGAGTATGCCGTTGCCTGCTTAAGCGTGATGTTGCCATAGCTATGGTTGGCGTAGTTTTGGACCTCGGTCGTGGTGCCCTTAGCCTTGAGCGGCGAATTGCAGTTGAGGGTGACGTTGGGGTTCATGCCGTTTTGGATGGCGGTTGCCAGCGTAAAGGTCTTAAAGGTGGAGCCGACGGGACGCTTGGCCGTGGCATGGTTTACGTGGTTCTCGTCGGCGTTGTAGTCGTAGCCGCCCACCATGCACTTGATGTAGCCGGTCTTGGGGTCGACGACGACCATGCCCATATCCAGGCCGTCGAGTGAGAGCGTGTCGAGCTGCTGGCGGACGGCATTCTCTGCCACCTGCTGCATCGTGGGGTCGATGGTGGTCTTGACGGTCAGACCGCCCTTAAAGAGCACGTCGGTCGAGAACTCCTGCTCCAGCAGCTGCTTAACATAGGCGACAAAGTAGGGCTGCGAGTATACGTCGACGCCGCTGCCCGAAATCTCGGTCACGTTGAGGGTGATGGGCTCGGCCTGTGCGGCATCGTGCTCCTCCTGCGTAATGTGGCCCAGGCGCAACATGTTGTCGAGGACCTTGTTGCGGCGAGACAGTGCCAGATCGGGATTGACCGTGGGGTCGTACTGCGAAGGCGAGTTGGGAAGGCCGATCAACAGTGCGGCTTCGCTCAGGGTGAGGTCGGCGGCGCTCTTGGACAGGTAGGTCTCGGCTGCGGCCTCGATGCCGTAGGCGCCGTGGCCGTAATAGATGGTGTTGAGGTACATCATGAGGATCTCGTCTTTGGAGTACATGTCCTCCATCTTGACGGCGATGTAGGCCTCGCGCACCTTACGCTCGATGGTCGAGTCGAACTGCTCCTCCTGCAGGATGGTGTTGCGCACCAGCTGCTGGGTGATAGTCGAGGCGCCTTCGTGCCCGCCGCCGAGGGTTGCCACCGCAGCACGCGCGATACCCCACAGGTCGATACCGCCGTGCTCGTAGAAGCGCTCGTCCTCGACGTCAACGGTGCCCTGTAGCACGTAGGGGGAGACCTTGTCCTTGGTGATGGACTTGCGGTTTTGCGTGTAGAAGCTCGCGATCTTGTTGCCGTTGCAGTCGACGATCTCGGTGGGCTCGCTCACCAGATACGCGTTGGCGTCGGTGTAGTCGGGCAGATCGGACAGCCAGCGGTTGACGTTGCCGACCATGCCGATGCCAAATGCCACGCCCGCAATCAGCAAAAAGCCCAAAAACGAGAGCAGGATTATGGGCAGGGCATGCGTCTTTGAACGGCTGCGTCCCTGTCGTTGGCGAGGACCCATATATTGACCTCCAGGTATGTCGTGCCGGACGGCGGATGTGCCGTCGGGGCAGGATGGACATAAGTTATTACACGATAAACCAAACGGGGCGCGCGAGGCCTCGTGTATGCTGGAAGACGGCATTTTTCAGAGTGAATGCATACCTTGGTAAGGAGTTTGCCGATGGCGATTCGGGCGATGGGGCCGAGCGGACAACACAAGACTGGATTGGATGCTGCCGGTGCGGCGCTGCCCGAGCTGCTGGCGCCGGCGGGCGGGCTCGACCAGATGTTTGCGGCCATCGCCGCGGGCGCCGATGCCATCTATGCGGGGTTGGGCGGCTTTAACGCCCGTGTGAGTGCGCACGGTTTTACCGACGACGAGTTTGCGCGCGGCTGCGCCGTGGCGCATGCCCATGGCGTGCGTGTGTACGTGACGCTCAACGTGTTCGTGTTTGACGATGAGTTGTCCGACGCGGTGGCGTTGGGAGCTCATGCACTGGAGCTGGGCGCCGATGCTCTGATTGTCGCCGATGCCGGCCTGGCCTGCGCGCTGCGCGCGGCGATTCCCGGGGTCGAGATTCACCT
>CALLRY010000197.1:0-1647 GCA_938014285.1 uncultured Collinsella sp.
CGGCCGCGCAGCAGGTCCAGCACATGTACGATACTATGCTCGGACAGCGGCAACTGACGCTCAGCGACAAAACCGCTGCGGGCAAAGTCGTACGACGCCGAACGCGAGCTTGTGATGTCATCGAGATAGGCGACTGTCGTCACAACAAGGTTGAGCAGCTTTGTCGACACGTCTTCGAAGGCTTCGGGTGTATGGACAAACGTGAGCTTCTTGCCGTACGAGAAGGTGCCGCCTCGGACATAGGCGTCGGCCATGCCGTCGATATCCTTGACCACGTAGGACACCGAACCGCAGCGAATGCGGAACTCGAGCGCCCAGCTAAAGCGGTCGGCGAACAGCGGATTGTAGTACGGCACCAACGAGGGCTCCAACGCCGCCTTGGGGGCGTCGGGATCAATGGCACCGGCAAGCTTGCGGCGCATGCTCGCCAGCTCATCCATGCGCGCGTCCGAAAGATCGGAGAGTGCCGCCATGAGGCTGGGGCTCGTGGGGACGGGCGCCGGAAAGGGAAAGTTGGGGTTGACGGCCGGCGCTTTGGGCGCGGTGCGCGCGGGCTGTTTCGGCTGCGCCGTAAACGTGCGAACCGGCGTGCGCAGCCCCTCAACAGGCTCAATGCCGCTGGCGTCCAGGTATGCCAGCGCTGTGGCGATGGCGTGCTTGCACATACCGGGGTAGCGATAGGCAGCGGGACAATCGCAGTCGTAGTCGATAACCTCGTGCTCGTCCATATCGAGCGTCACGTGCGTCTTGTACAGGTCGCCGCGCGAGCCACGCACCGTGCCCTCGATGTTCACGTTTTTGGAGAAGCGCGAGCCGGAGTCCTCAAACGACAGCACGGCACCGTTGAGCATGAGCGAGCGCCCCTTCATAAAGGTGCTGCTAAGCGCCGCCTCCTTACGAAGCGCCTGCACAAACGTCCCCTGCGCCATCACTTCCTCCAATCTCGCATGCCAAATGATTTTTCTGGGACGGGGATGAAAAAATCATTCCCGTCCCAGAAAGACTGGTCTTCCGCCACACGTCACCCAAAATGATTTTTTAATCCCCGTCCCAGAAAAATCATTTTAGATCACCGTCACGCGGCCTTGGTTGCCGACGATGGCCTTGGCCTCGGCTAGCAGCGGAATCGAGCGTGCGTTGACCTTGGCCGGCACCTCGGCACGCAGTACGCGCCCGTCCACCTGCTCGATAAAGATCTCCACGCGGTCGCCGCCCGGGTTGGCGGTAAGCACCGTGGCAAGACGCGCCATATTGCCCTGGCTAAAGCGGCTGTTGGGCACCATGACCTCAAACACCTTGGGCTTGTTGCTCTCCTCGTTAAGCTCCAGCGGCACGATCTCCTGCGCGATGATCTGGTCGCCGCGGTCCGAGCGCTCGAGCTTGCCCTTAATGCGCACAAACGCATCGGACAGCTGTGCACCGGTCTCGGGATCGACCTCGCCGTATAGATACCCCTCGGCTTCCTTGTAGGTCTTGGGGAACACCACGACCGTGGCCTCGCCTTCCATGTCCTCGAGCTGCACGATGCCCATGGGGTCGCCGTTTTTGGTCACGCGCTTGGACACGCTCGAGACCATGCCGGCCCACCACAGCGCCTTGCCCTCGGGAATCTCCTGGTTGATGGTACCGCCCGTGGGGTTTTGCACC
>CALLRY010000198.1:0-1647 GCA_938014285.1 uncultured Collinsella sp.
CGCCGGTCCATGGCCTGGGCAATCAGTGCCGCCCCCGCAGGCGCACAGCTCTTTGTTACTTCTTTAGCAGCCATAGTCAAACTTACGTCCCCGTTGTCCAGGGATCTCCCAATCGGTAAATTCAAAAAATGCGAACGAACAGCTAGTACAACGTCTCCCCTACGTTTTGCTGGGAACGTCGAGCGGCAGCAGCTCCCTAAATGCGGAGTCACCTTCGCCCACGTCCACTAGGCACCAGCGTTTATGACGGTCGATCTTGTGCACGCGGGCCTCTTGCCCCACCAAGGGACCCTGCTCTATGTGCAACACGCCGTCTTCTATGCGCGCTACGCTGTTGCGCACCACGCCGTCGTCGTCCAGCACGCTGCGGTACCAGTCCTGCGCATCGTCCGGCATGGGCATGTACGCCCGCTCCCTACTGCCAGCGATACGGCAGCCAAAGCTCAACTGGGCCAGGGCCCTATCGAGCGCGGCGGCATCGTGCGTGGCGACGAAGAAGTATTCCTTGTACATGGGTTTGGTTTGGAGCGACCAAGCGCCGTCCCGCTTAAACCAGAACTCCTTTTGCATCACAAAAGCGTCCTGCATTAGGTTGTGCGGGATAATGCGGCGGACCTTTTCGCAGGTCTCGCGCTCTTTTCCATTGGGGGTATGGACCAGATACCAGCGGACGCGGCCGTGCTGGCTGTTGGTGGCGGCGCCGTTAAATGCGCCCGGCAGCTGCTCTTGGCGCCGTGCCGTCTGCTCCATGTTCTCGCCCCTTCTTTTGGCTTTGCGATACACGCAAATGCAGGGCCGTTTAGAACAGGCCTCTCGCTCGCAGCTAGGCGCAGTCGCAAAAGCGCAGGTTTTTGCATCTTTCGACAGACGACATTATACGAGCAATTAATCAGCGTTTGCCCAGATTACGCAAAATGTACAGCTAGTAGGTACATCTCCATACCCCTCTATAAAAACCTGTACCTTTTTGTGCAACAAAAAAAGCCGCTTAACCAGCGGCTTTTCTTATTTTGATAAGAAAAAAAGGCGACCGCCCTCTGTGGACGGTCGCCTTTGTTAATTGTTGTGAAGTTTGCCTTAGGCGCGGGTCTTGATCTCCTCGAGCACCTTCGCAACAAACTCGTCAACGCTCATCTGAACGGTCTCGTTGGAGCGATCGCGGACGGAGATGTTGCCAGCCTCGACCTCCTTCTCGCCCAGGATGAGCATGTAGGGCACGCGGTCGATGCTGCGGGCCTCGCGGATCTTGTAGCCGATCTTCTCGTCCCGGTCGTCGCAGACCACGCGAATGCCGGCCTCCTCCAGCTTGGCGCATACCTCATGGGCGTAGTCGCGGCTCTTCTCGGAAACCGGAAGCGCCTTGACCTGCACAGGAGCCAGCCAGGTGGGGAACTTGCCCGCAAAGTGCTCAATCAGAATACCGATGAAGCGCTCAATGGAGCCAAAGCACACGCGGTGCAGCATGATGGGGCGCTTCTTGGTGCCGTCGGCGTCCACGTACTCCAGGTCAAAGTTGAGCGGCATCTGGAAGTCGAGCTGGACGGTGCCGCACTGCCAGGTACGGCCAAGCGAGTCCTCCAGGTGGAAGTCGATCTTGGGGCCGTAGAAGGCGCCGTCGCCCTCGTTGACCTCGAAGGTCTTGCCCAT
>CALLRY010000199.1:0-1069 GCA_938014285.1 uncultured Collinsella sp.
CCGCGATAGCCGCCCTGGCCCTGAAGGCTGCGTTGACCCGAGCGGGGCGCAAGCTCACCGCGGCATTGATAGCCACGCTGGCCCGAACGCGGAGCCGAAGAGCGCTGGCCATACGGCTGTGATTGAGAGCGAAGACGCGGCGTCACCTGCGTGGTATCGGCATCCGCATAGCCACCGCGAGAGCGTCCCGTAGAGGCACCACGGTAACCGCGATCGGAATAGCCGCCGTCGCCGTAGCCGGCACGAGGGTCACGCGCCACGCCGCGGGCAGCGGGAAGCGCGCGGTCCTCGGGCATCGGCGTACTGCGAAACCGGTCACGCTGTGAGCGAATCTCCTCGCCTGAACCCGTCTCGGTAATATAACCGGCCTGCTGAGGACGCTGTCCATAGCGGGTCGAACGACCGCCCTGAACCATCAGGAAGCGCCCGTTGTCGACCGAGGAACGCGAATTGACGTAGCCGGCGGCGTCCTGAAAACGACCGCCCTGCTGGGACGTCTCGCGTTCGTATGCCATCAGGTCGTCAAAGTAGGCATTGACGACCTCGCGCGGATTGAGGCCCAAAAAGCGAGCATAACTCGAAATCATGCCCTGCGCATAGCCGCGCGGCGGCATCGAAGCAAAGTTACCGGTCTCGAAAAACTCGATGATCTGCGGCCTGATTTTGATGGTGTTGGCGACCTGCTGAATGGAAAGGCCCATCCGGCGACGCTGCTCGAGCAGCATGTCACCAAAGCGTGCAGCCATCAGAATCCTCCAAACTCACGATCTTCACGTGCCATCTCGGCGTCGACAGATTCCAGCGCGGCAAGCCCCTCCTCGTCCAACAGGACCTCACGCGGCTTGGAACCGTCAGGCGGTCCGACGACACCCTTTTCTTCCAGCATGTCCATAATACGCCCGGCACGCGCATAGCCAACCTTCAGACGACGTTGCAGGCCAGATGTGGAGCCAAGCTGCGATTCCACCACAATATGGGCGGCTTCCCAAATGAGCGGATCATCGTCTTGCGGCTCGGCGACTCCGGTGCGGACAATGCCGCCGCCACCCGCCAAGGACATGGAAGCGGG
>CALLRY010000200.1:0-7210 GCA_938014285.1 uncultured Collinsella sp.
GACGACGCCGCCTTGGAGATGAGGGGTGCGAGCGACGTGCGCCTGGTGCTCGAGATCGCCTGCACGCGCCTGACACGTCCCGAGGCCGATCTGACCATTGAGGCCCTGGCCGAGCGCGTGGCACGCTTGGAGGCCATGGTTGCCAACGGCGCCGTGCCGGCGAGCGTGGCTGCTGCTCAGGCCGCCGCGCCTGCAGCATCCGTACCCGCTGCTGCCCAACAGCCGACGCTCATTTCGGGCGCTCGTGCTGCCGCTCCGGCGGCATCCGCTGCCCCCGCTGCTACGTCCGCGCGCCAGGGCGGTATGCCTTGGGACCGCGGCGCTGCTGTTCCGGCTGCCCAGCCTGCGACCAAGTCCGCGGCTCCTGCGCCGGCGCCCAGACCTGTAACGCCTGCACCTCAGCCCGTTGCGGCTCCGGCTTCCGCGCCTGCTGCATCGACCGTGTCGGTGTCCAAGCCCAACAACGCCGCCCAGGTTGCCGCCGCCGGTGCTGCCGAGACCCCCGCGGTTGAGGACGCCGGCGAGCTCCAGCGCAAATGGGCCGAGGTCGTCGAGCGCGTCAAGGCTCGTCAGGCCTCCTACGCAGGGCTTTTGCTCAACGCCCGCGCCACGGCCGACGACGGCTCCAAGCTCACGGTCTCGTTCCCCGCGGGTTCGACTTTTGCCATCAAGATGCTCGGTCGCGCCGATACGCAGTCGGTGGTCCTGCCGACGGTCTGCGCGGTCTTCGGTCGTCGTACCATCGACTATGTCCTGGATGGGGGTGGCACGCCGGCTCCTCAACATGAGGAGCATTCTCCATCTGCACGGGCTGCGGTATCTGCGGACCCGCAACCCGTGTCCTCGGTGCCCCCTGCATCCTCGAGCGCCAGCGCGACGCAGCCAAAAGCGGCGCCGGTAGCGGCACCGACCCCGTCGGCGCCTGAACCCGCTGCGCCCAAACCGGCTGCTCCGATCCCCGCGCCCAAGTCCGCTGCCGCGCCTGCGCCCAAGTCATCCGACCTGGCCAAGGCCCCTTGGCTGCGCTCCGACAACCCTGCCGGTGCTCCTGCCACGGGCAAGCTCCCGACCGAGCCCGCGCCCCGAGCGCCCGAGCGCGCGTCCGTCCCCATGGCTCAGCCGCCTGCGCAGGCTGCGCCATGGGAATCCGAGCAGGTGCCCTACGACGATGCTATGGTCGGTGGTTTTGCTGCCGATGCCGGCGGGGACGATCTGCCCCCGTTCGACGTGCCGGGTGCGGCGTCCGCGACCAAGGCCGCTGCTGTGGCACCCGCAGCCTCTGCAAACGACGACGTCCCCGCCGCTCCCTGGGAATCCAATCCCGGTGCTGGCAGCCCCTTCGGCCATCAGGGCGCAGCCCCGAGCATCCCGCAGACCGAGGACGAGGCCAAGGCCCTCATCCGCAGCGTCTTTGGCCAGGCCACCATCTTCAAGCCGGTGGAGTAGCTGCGCAGGCGGGTATACTGCTCAAGAAGAGGACCCCTTGTCCGGGCGCATCTGTATTTCGGACATGTGTAGTGTGGTGCCGCGTATGTCGCATTTGAGCAGACAGGTGCGTGACGGTCGGCCTAGGATGCTGAGGTCGATACGATACGTCGCATGGCTGTCCGTGTACTCGACTTGCTCGGCGTTAATGGTTGCTCCGATTGCCAAATAAACGCCTAGCTCGGCATCGACAATCTTGAAGTCCTTTATCTTGACCTTGAACTCTTGATAGAGGGACGGGCTGTTGTAGTAGACGGTTCGGGTTCCGTCGGTGCACTCATCGGTCGTCTCCCATTTGACGACGGGCTGGTCCGAGCTGGCTATCAGCAGTTCTGCTCCAAAAGCTATGGCATGGGTGATGACAACCAGCAATGCCCAGCCGACAAAGAGATAGAGAACCACATATGCAACGGGGTGTTTTGAGCGGATGTTTTGGAGCGCGTTGGGGGCATTCATGGGGCACCTCCAAATTACTATCTATGGCAATCAAATTATACCCTGCCGCCATGTGCGCCGCCTCGAGCAGCGGTTCGGCATTTAGCTATTTAGTGGCGCACATGAAATGCCGGATTCGGCTCTACTAGATTGAGTGTGCGATATTATGCAACCTTGCATAATTCGACCTTGCATAATCTTTGAGTGCGGTTTGTATTGGAGGACATGTATATCGACTGAGGTAACACGTCCGCCCCGCTCTCTCGCCGCGCGCCGTGGTACGATTTTTGAGTTTGAAAGTCCCGCCGTGCTCCGGCTGCCCTTGCAGCTCGGCGTGCGGCCGCACGTAAAGGAGCCATCATGGCCGGTATGAACATGCAGCAGATGATGAAGCAGGCTCGCAAGATGCAGGAGCAGCTTGCCGCCGCGCAGGAGAACCTCAAGTCCCAGACCGTCGACGCCTCTGCCGGCGGCGGCATGGTCAAGGTGACCGTTAACGGCGAGATGGAGCTCGTCAACCTCACCATCGATCCCGATGCGCTCGATCCCGAGGACGTCGATATGCTGCAGGATATGATCATGGCTGCCGTCAACGAGGCCGTCCGCGGCGTCAACGAGCTCGCCAACAAGCAGATGGGCGCCATCACCGGCGGCCTCAACATCCCGGGCATGCCGTTCTAAGACACGCATATATATGAGTGCCAACCACAGTCTGCAAAAACTGCTCGATGAGCTGGGCCGTCTGCCGGGCATTGGTCCCAAGTCGGCCCAGCGCATCGCCTATTACCTGTTGGAGGCCGACGCCGAGGAGGCGCGCCGCCTGGCCGAGGCCATTCTGGAGGTTAAGCAGGAAGTGCATTTTTGCAGCCGCTGCTTTAATTACGCCACCGCTGACGAGTGCTCCATTTGCCAAGACTCGATGCGCGACACCACCCGCATCTGCGTGGTGGGTGAGCCGCGCGATGTCCAGGCGATTGAACGCACGGGCAGCTACCACGGCCTCTACCACGTGCTGGGCGGCGTGATCAGCCCCATGGACAAGATCGGTCCCGAGCAGCTGCACATCCGCGAGTTGCTGGCGCGCTTGGGCCACGAGGATATCCACGAGGTCATTATCGCCACCAACCCCAATATCGAGGGCGAGACCACGGCGAGCTACCTTGCTCGCACCATCAAGCCACTGGGCGTCGAGGTGTCGCGTCTGGCGAGCGGGCTGCCCGTGGGAGGCGACCTGGAGTATGCCGACGAGCTCACGCTTGGCCGTGCTATCGAGGCCCGTCGCGCGATCTAGGATCTAGATATCGGTCCACCGACCTCGCGTTTCCCTGCGCGTTGCACGCGGTTGCCATAATTGGCCCCATGTTTGTGCATTTGTTGTGCAACAAATGCACTTTCCATCCGCTTATCGCGTGGATGCCCCTGTTCGCGTCCCGTATTTGCGCGTTCGTTGCGCAACCTTTTGTGTTCGCTGATACACTCAAATATGGATTCGAATGAATGCGCCGCTCCCGAGCGGCGTGTTTTTGTTGGAGGAGAACGCATGCGGCCCGGTGGCACTCAGACAAAGCGCGGCGCCGCGGTGCGCATACGACGCCGACTGGGCTTGGCGCCGCGGGCGTACGCACTGCTATCGTGCTCGCTGGTGCTGGTCATAGCTGGCGTTTCTGCCTATGGCATGACCGTGCCGTCCATGATGCAGGCGCATGCCGCACGCGAACCGCGCGTGGGGCATGAGGTCAAAAGCGATCTGGGCACCACGACTGGATATGCTTGGGCAAGTGTGGTCGGGCATATTGTGTTTGGCACCGACGATGCGGACGGCGCCGAGGCCCCGGACAACGAAGTCACGCTTGCCAATGGCAAAACCATCGTGCTCACCAACACCAAGATCATCGATCGATTGTCCAACAATAGCGTGGCGGCAACGGTGAATAAGGTCGAGCAGCAAAAGGAGCAGGACGCCCAGCAGTCCGGAAAGCCCGGTAGCTCGGATACTTCTGGCTCCGGCTCGGATTCATCGAGTTCGGGCGGCGGCTCTGGGTCGGGTTCCTCTACCGGAGGGCCTGGAAACGGCGGCTCGACGGGCGGCAACACTGACAACGATGCAAACTCCGGCGGCCTTTCCGCTGCTGAGGAAGAGAGCATTCACAGTTGGCTTGTGACCAAGTACAACATGCTCGACGGCTATGTTTCTCGTGCCAATGACGTGGTCTCGACCTATAACTCTACGGGAGATCCCAGGCCGTGCGACAGCCTGGTCGGGGAGATGTTTGTCATTCGAGCCGAGTTCGGTCGTCAGACATTCTCGCCCCGGTCAAGGTGGTATCAGCAGTATGCCAATCTGTGGGGCTGTTACACCAACCTATGTCAATGGGTCGGCCATTACGGCGATGATGACGTCGCGCTCGGTAACTTCAACAATAACGTGGCGGCGCTTGCCCTATGATGACCGATCTTGCATCCACCACACCACAATCGCTCGGTCGCGATCCCATGGTCGGCCTGCGCCTGGCGCGTGTCGACGGGTTTGAGCCGGCCATTGCGCTCGGTCAGGACGAACTGCCTGCCTATCTGCGTCGTTTTACGATACTGTTTGCCGACGATGCCACCATGCGCCGTGGCGGTATCGGCCGCGTGACGCGTGCTGTCAACGCCCAAGGCGAGGACGTAGCACTCAAACAGCTCATCTTGCCGACGCGCGATGAGTTTGACGACGATGCCGCCCATGAGTCGCTGGTCGCCAAGTTCAAAGCGGCATTTCGCGAGGAATATGAATGCCATCGCGCCCTTTCGGGCCTTAAGGGCTTTCCCCGCCTCTATGGCTGGGGCGAGGTTGACGGTGTGCCTGCAATTGTCATGGAATGGGTCGAGGGCGAGACGCTCGCCCGCTTGCGCTCGCGACTCGCCGTGGACGATGCCGGACGCCTATCGCCGCTTGTGGCGGCGCGCTTGGGGCGCGACCTGTTCGACCTGCTCTGCCGCATGAGCCTGGTGGGGGAGGGCTTTGTCCATCGCGATATCTCGCCCGCTAATATTATGGTGCGTACGGCGCGTCTACCGCTTGACCGGCAGCTTGCCGAGGGCACCTTTGACCTGTGCCTGATCGACTTTGGCTCGTCGCTGGCGCTCGAGCCTGCGTCGGCCGTGGCCGGTACCGGCGGCAAGGCATCCTTTACCGAGCGCTATGCCACGCTGCGTCGCGCGACGGTGGCCTACGCTCCGCCCGAGATGCTCACCGACGATATTCCCGACCTGCGCGCTTTGCGTATGTCGCCGGCGATCGACGTCTATGCCGCGGCAAGCACGGTTTACGAGCTCATTGCCGGCGTCGCGCCATACGAAGCTGCGCCGAGCACTTCGGGCACCTCGGGTTCGCGCAAAAAGACGCGCGACATCGCCAGCCCCTACCGTCTCAAGATGGACACGCTGCCCGACTATCCCATTGGTGCCCATGCGCCCGGTTGCGATTTGACTCAGCTGCTTCGTCGTGAGCCCGATGTGGCGCTCGCCGCGGCCGAGCAGGCCCAGCAGTTGGGGCTTGAGCCGGATTCCGAGAAGCTACGCGATGCGCTGGCGTTTGTCGATGCCCAGCTGTTCGACGTGGTGATGGCCTGTCTGTCCAGCCATCAAAAAGATCGTCCCGAGCCGGCGGCGGTCGAGGCGGCGCTCTCGGCGTTTTGTGACCACTATGCACAAAATGTCGGTCGTTCGCTCCGCGAGCCGCTCACGCCGTGCCCCATGGATGCG
This sequence comes from uncultured Collinsella sp., assembly GCA_938014285.1. Taxonomy (GTDB): domain Bacteria; phylum Actinomycetota; class Coriobacteriia; order Coriobacteriales; family Coriobacteriaceae; genus Collinsella. The sequence continues at coordinate 5,668 of CALLRY010000200.1, forward strand.
TCCGGCCGCGCGGTTCGTCGCGCGCTGATGGTCGGCGCGGCGGTCGTCTGTGGCGTGGTTTGGGCTGTGGTCGTGGTTTCGGCCGCGCTGCTGGCGTCGGGCGCTCGCGTGACGGCGACTTTGGGATCGCTCGTGTGGTCTGGGCCACTACCGGGTATTATTGCCGCACTGGCGTTGGCGCTACCAGGCATGGCCGGCGTTGCCGCGGGGGCACTTGCGCGCGATCGGCGCTCGGGGTTCCTGCAGGGTGTGCTTGCGCTTTCTGCCTGCGAGGCTCCGGTGCTGGTTGTGGCTGCATGTAGCGTATTTTCCCAACGCGCCGTGATGGGCGGCCTTGTTGCCGCTCTGGTTGCAACCTATACGCTTACGTGGTTTTTACTTGCGATGGGCTTTGCCTTTGAGCTTCCCGTTTCGGCACCGCGACGCACAAAAGCCCAGATGGCGACTCCGCTTGCCGGTGGAGCCGCATCTGTCCGTACTTTTGGCGGACCTGTCGAAGTATCGTCCGATTCTATTTCTACGACCAAGGAGGCCTAGGTCATGGCATCTCAAGTTGAGCTCACCCCATGCGGGGCCATGTTTGACATCTTTAAGCGCGCAGCGCATCTGAGCCATATCGAGCTGTGCGGCTTGGTGCTTTCGTCCCGTCCGCTCGCCGACGGCCGCAGCCCGCAGAGCCGAGCCGCCGATCGCTCTTGGGTTTCCCGCTTTATCGTTCGCGCGCCGGTCGGCACGCTTCAGCAGCGCTACTTTGCCGAATACGGTACCTCGGCTGTGCGTATTATGTCGCAACTGGCCCTGCGCCAGCGCAATCCCATGGACTCCACGGCTGTGATCAATATGGTGTGCGGTCCTGCAGGTGAACCGATGGTACGCGCGCTCGAAGAGTGCCACCAGGACACGAATCTCTATCGCAACGCGCTCGATCGCCTGTCCCAGGCGGCGGAACTCATGCCCGCCGAGCGCGCCGAGGCCGTGCTGGTGCTGTTTGTCGCCGTCGGTTGTTCGGCGGATGTGCGGTCCTCGGTGAACTATGCCATCGACTACGCGCACGCGACCTGTGGCGGAGGCACATCCACGCCGCGTTCGCTTGGCATGTCGATGACCGCGGGCCAACGCGAACCCGCCCCGGCGCACCCCTTGGGCTTGCTGCGCGTACAAAACAGTTTTGTCGTGAGCGCCCCGCGCTGGATTCAGCCGAGTGAGCAGGGTGTTGAGATTGGCGCGCTGGCCACTGGCGAGGGCGATATTACCGACGTCGGCGACGATGTCTCGGCCCGCCATGCCCATATCTGGTGCGATGCTCAAAATATCTGGCACGTCGAGGACTTGTCGTCCACCAACGGAACCGTGGTGATAAACGGGGCCACGCGCGTCTGCATTCAGGTCGAGCCCGGCCGTTCCGCCCAACTCAATCCCGGCGACGAGCTCAAGCTCGGCGAATCCACTACCTACGCCATTCTCTTCGTGCCCTCTAGCCGGCAGTTAGGGACGTTCCTTTTAATATGAGCAGGACATTGTCAAGAGGCAAAATCGGGCCTGG
>CALLRY010000201.1:0-4559 GCA_938014285.1 uncultured Collinsella sp.
ACAGCATGGCATCGTCGCCCAAGTTGAAAGAGGTGCGAGAGCTCGCTCGCAAGCTGGCCTAAGGACAAGAAGAACGCATGGCAATCGGTTGTATCGCGAGTATATGAATAGGGGTGTATTCCCTCAAGTACCGTATAGAACAATTTTTAAACGCAGAAAAATAACTGAAAACAAATTAATCTGCGTTAAAATATTGTTGAACAGAAATTCATGAGGGAAGGTTGCGTATGCGTCGCAAGGCAGACGAGCTCCTTAGGGAATGGCGAGACAAGGCTGATAGAAAACCTTTGCTGGTCAAAGGCGTGCGCCAGTGTGGCAAGACCTATCTGCTCAGAACGTACGCCCAGGATCTTTTCGAATCGGTTGTCTACGTTAATCTTGAGAACGACCGGTCGGCGCGAGCGGATTTTTCGGGCGGTCTTGACCCTCATTCGATCGTACACGCGATCGAGGCTCGCACGGGGCAGCGTATCGTGCCTGGCAAAACCTTACTGTTCATTGACGAGATCCAGGCATGCGAGGAAGCGCTCACTTCCCTTAAATACTTTTGCGAAGATGCTCCCGAGTATTACGTTGCGGCTGCTGGGTCGCTTCTTGGGGTTGCCATTAACCATCAGTCGTATTCGTTCCCCGTTGGAAAGACCGACTTGATTGAGATGACTCCACTCGATTTCGAGGAGTTTCTCTGGGCGATGGGGCACGATCAGCTGGTCGACGAGATACGCTCATCATTCGAGTCAATGGGACCTCTTGCGCCAAGCCTTCATGAAAAGGCGCTTGGGCTCTATCGACAGTATCTTGTTGTTGGCGGAATGCCCGAGGCGGTCCAAACGTACATCGATGATCAGTCAATCATTGATGTGGCCGAAAAGCATCGGATTATTCTCGACGGATATTCCGCCGACACCAATAAATATGCTGATGAACGCTTGAGCGCAAAGACGCGTGCGTGCTTCGACTCCATTCCACAGCAGCTTGCCAAAGAGAATCGTAAATTTCAATACAAGGTAGTGCGAGCGGGGGGCAATGCGTCTCTCTTTGGAGATGCTCTCGACTGGCTTGTATTGTCGGGTACGGTGGCGCGCTGCAGCCTAGTCGGGCAGATCGAAAGCCCCTTAGAGGCCTTTGTTAACCCTTCTGCTTTTAAAATCTATCAGGCTGATACAGGGCTGCTCGTCTCCAAAGCCGGTGCTCAACGCGCCGATATTCTTGCCGGTATCGGTGGCACATTCATGGGCGCACTTACCGAAAACTACGTTGCCCAACAGCTTTCAGCCATGGGCTATCCGCTGCATTATTGGGCGCGAGACAATCGTGCGGAAATCGACTTTGTAGTAGAGAAACAGGGATGCTTGTCTGCGATTGAAGTCAAGGCGGGGGAGAACACAAGATCTCGAAGTCTGTCCTCGCTAAAAAAGACCCATCCAGGCGTGCGCCTTATCAGGCTATCGACTAAGCCCTTTGGAATGAATGATGGGCTTATGTCTGTTCCACTTTATGCAGCATTTTGTCTATAGGGATGATGCTGCTGTAATGCATGGGACCCGGAGCGCGATGTTGCTGCGCTTCGGGCCCCGCTGCTTTGTAAAACCATGACGGTTTGGCTGCCGCTGTTTTAGTCAAACAGACTCGGCATGTCGTTTTCCTTCATGAGGGCACCGGCTGAGGGGAGGCTCTGCGCGGTGAACTTCTCGGCCGAGACGCCGGCGCCAAGGATTTCCTCGGTCGTGCCGACGGTGGTGACCGAGCGGCCCTTCTTGGCGGTAAAGGCCTGGACGCCCTGCGTGTTGGTGGTCGTCTTGGTCTTGAGCAGCGACGTGTTGAAGTTCATCAAACGATAGTCGCTCGAGACCAGCGCGATGTCGCGATCTTCCTTGAGTACCTGGGCATACAGCGGCTTGCTGCCACCGTAAATGGCGTTCTTGAGGCGCTTGCGGTTGGTCTTGGTGACGTATCCAGAAAGCGCGACGCGCACCACGCGGCCGTTCTCAAAGACAAACAGCACGTCGGCCTTGTAGTCCTCGGGGTCGATGACCCAGATGACGCTCTCGTCGGGTTCCATCTCGAGATCGGTCGGCAGGTACGAGCCCAGCTGTGCCGACTTGGTATCCTCAAACGCCGCGACTTTGCACTTATACACCTGGCTCTTGTTGGTAAACACGAGCAGCTCGTGCGTATTGGAGGACGGGAACTCGATAAAGGGTTTGTCGCCGTCCTTGTACTTGAGCGTGGTCGCCTTCTTGAGCACGCGGTCCGTCATCTTCTTAAGATAGCCATCGCGCGAGAGCATGATGGTAACTGGGTACTCCTCGACCTCGGGCTCCAGGCTTACCTCGATGACCTCGTGGGGCTCGATCCTGCCCGTGCGGCGCGGCATCACGTACTTCTTGTTGACCGCGGCCAGCTCGTCGCTGATGACCTTCTTGATGTTCTCCTCGCTGGAGAGGATCTCCTCAAGCTCGGCAATCTCGCCCTCAAGCTTGGCAATGTCCTTGGTGCGGTTGAGGATGTACTCCTCGTTGATGTTGCGGAGCTTAAGCTCGGCAACAAACTCGGCCTGGGTCTCGTCGATGTCGAAACCCTTCATAAGGTTGGGCACGACCTCGGCTTCGAGCTTGGTGCCGCGGATGATGGCGATGGCCTTGTCGATGTCGAGCAAGATCGCCTCGAGGCCGTGCAGCAGGTGCAGGCGCTCGGACTTTTTGCCCAGGTCAAAGTTAATGCGGCGACGCGTGGACTCAATACGCCACTTGACCCACTCGTGCAGAATCTGGCGCACGCCCATAACGCGAGGGTAACCATCGACCAGCACGTTGAAGTTGCACGAGAACGAATCCTGCAGCGTGGTCGAGCGATAGAGCTTGGCCATGAGCTTGTCGGGGTCGACGCCGCGCTTAAGGTCGATGGCGATGCGCAGACCCGAAAGGTCGGTCTCATCGCGGATGTCGGCGATCTCCTTGACCTTGCCCTCCTTGGAGAGCTTGACGATGCGCTCGATGATGACATCGGTCTTGGTGGTGTAGGGAATCTCGTACACCTCGATGATGCGCTCTTCGGGAATCCAACGCCAGCGGGAGCGAATCTGGAAGCTGCCAAGGCCGGTCTCGATGATCTTCTCCATCTCCTCGCGACGGTAGATAATCTCGCCGCCGGTCGAGAAGTCGGGCATGGGCATGTACTCGAGCAGGTCGCAGTCGGGATCCTGCAGGTAGTGCATGGTGGCAGTACAGACCTCGTTGAGGTTGAAGCCGCAGATGTCGGATGCCATGGCGACGCCGATGCCCTTATTGGCCGAGACAAGGATGTTGGGAAACGTGGTGGGCAGCAGGCGCGGCTCCTTCATGGCGCCGTCGTAGCTGTCGACGAAGTCGACCGGATCCTTGTCGATGTCCTTGAAGATCTCGGCGCTGATGGGGGAGAGCTTGGCCTCGGTATAACGCGAGGCGGCGTAGCTCAGGTCGCCCGAATAGTACTTGCCAAAGTTGCCCTTCGACTCTACGAAGGGGGCAAGCAGCGCTTCGTTGCCCGTCGCCAGGCGCACCATCGTCTCGTAGATCGCGGCGTCGCCGTGCGGGTTGAGCTTCATGGTCTGACCCACGATGTTGGCGCTCTTCTGGCGCTCGCCCTTGAGCAGACCCATCTTGTACATGGTGTAGAGCAGCTTGCGGTGCGAGGGCTTAAAACCGTCGATCTCGGGGAACGCACGCGAGACGTTGACGCTCATGGCGTAGGGCATGTAGTTGACCTCGAGCGTCTGCGTGATCGGCTGGTCGGTGACCTCGGAGTGCAGGCCGATGACGTTTTCGGCGTTGACCTGCTTTTTCTTTGGCTGGTTCTTCGTCTTCTTCTTTGCCACGATTTCCTCTTGAACTTCTTATGGGCCGTCGTTATCGATTTGCTGCTATTGCAGGTCCAGCTGGTCCAGATATTCCTTGCCGTGCTCGGAGATATGGCGCTTGCGGCCTGCCTCGTCGTTGCCCAGCAACAGGTTGAACATGGTTTCCATCTTGGTGACGTCCTCGGGCTCCACCTTGATCAGACGACGCGTCTCGGGATTCATGGTGGTGAGCCACATCATGTCCGGGTCGTTCTCACCAAGACCCTTGGAGCGGTTGATGGAGCACTTTTGGTCGCCAATCTCCTTGAGGATGCCGTTCTTCTCGAGCTCGGTGTAGGCAAAGTAGGTCTTCTCTTTGCAGTTGATCTCGTAGAGCGGCGATTCGGCGATATACACGTAACCCTCGTCGATAAGCGTGGGCACCAGGCGGTAGAGCATGGTGAGCACGAGCGTACGGATGTGATAACCGTCGACGTCGGCGTCCGTACAGATGATGACCTTGTTCCAGTTGAGGTTGTCCAGGTCAAAGGCACCAAGGTTCTTGATGCGCTTGTCCTTGATCTCCACACCGCAGCCCAGCACGCGCATAAGGTCCATGATGATGTCGGACTTAAAGATGCGCGGGTAGTCCTCTTTCAGGCAGTTGAGGATCTTACCGCGGACGGGCATAACGCCCTGGAACTCGGCATCGCGCGAGGTGCGAATGGCGCCTGCTGCCGAG
>CALLRY010000202.1:0-2383 GCA_938014285.1 uncultured Collinsella sp.
CCCGAGTCGGCCGCGGTACGGAGCTGACGGTGCGCGGCGGGGGAAACACGCAGCCAATCGCCGGTTGTAAGCTCGATGTCCTCACCGTCGATCGTGGCCAAGCCAGCGCCCTCGAGCACGCCGTAGATCTCCTCGTTTTCCTTGTGTGCATGGACGAACGGAACGCCAGCGCCGGCGGGAAGATTGTTGACACTCACCTCTGCCCCGGTAAGCCCGAGCACTTCGTGCAGCTCGACACGGCTCTCATTACCGATGTGGGTCTTTGCATAATTAGCCATAATGGTTCCTCTCTTGGGGTTAATTTACCTTGTAGGCATCTCCTGCGTGAGCTATATTCAACGCGAAGGCGCATGCAAATACGAGTACGCACATATTTGTAACTGTGTACTTTTTTGTGAAACCGGTATGGTCAAGGAGGTTGGGTCTCCCATGATGGCGAAAGAGGAACTTCCGGAGTGTCCGGTCGCAACGGCGGTAGCGCTCATTGGCGGCAAGTGGAAGCTGCTCATTATACGTAACTTGCGCGTACGCCCTTGGCGTTTCAACGAGTTGCGCCGCGACCTCGAGGGGATCTCTCAGAAGGTGCTTACCGACAGCCTGCGGCAGATGGAGGATGATGGGCTGGTCTTTCGCCATGACTATGGCGAGAATCCTCCCCGCGTTGAGTATGGCCTTACCGAGCTCGGCCGCCAGATGATGCCCATCATGGACTCGCTCGCAGACTTCGGCGCCTATTACAAGACGGTCGTTTCGTAGCGGACACGCTGTTTAGGGGGCGGAGAACCGCTACGAGTACGATAGCGATTCTCCTGCGGCTGCCGTCGATTCCGTAGTTATAGAGCGGAAGGAGACTGCAATGGGGTCGTCCGCCCCACAAGAAGGCCCTCCCTTCCCGGTATGGCGCCGACATGCGCACGCTGGCTGAAACTGCTCGATGCGCGAAGTGTTGTTATGGCTTCACTCAGCCTGCGGACGCCCAATCATCCGCGCACCACATTCTGCCCATGTGCATGGGCGGCTGCCCCCACCGCCATATGGTTTCCGGCGTGCGCCGTTGCCCCTGGTTCAAAGACGACCCCGATGCCTACGTCCTCTCCAAAACTCGCGCCGCCCGCAAGAGCCGCCAATAAAACCTCCGGCTCTGCTTGGCCCTGGGAATAAAAGTCAAACTTGCCCGATCTACGCCTCGCGCAAGGGCCGTTCTACTTCCCAAACCTGATCTGCCTGTCGCACAGCTCGAGGGCGACAAGGGAAGCCTGGGCCACCTCCTTGATATCCTCTGCGAACTACTGGAGTGCGGCACAGTCGGATGAGTGGACCGTTTTCGTTGGAGCTTGGTTGTTTGCCTGTCTGAATGGCGTATTTGTTTTAGCTAGCGGTTGCGACGCCTTGTTGCGGAAATACCAACTGCTGCAACTGCGCCACCGGCAACACTCAGGGCGACAGCCATCGCGCCGTTGTCGCCCGTCGCGGGTAGGGTGGTCCCGGCTGGTTTAACCGCCGCTACTGCCTTAGTGGAAACGGGATTTGCCGCGGGCTTTTCTGCCTTGGGCTGCGGTGTGGGGTCGGGCTTGGTTTCCGGTTCGGGTTCGACCTCTGGGCTCGGTTTAACACTTGGATCGGGTTTGGAACCGCTCGTATCGGTTGCAATCAAGTGCACGTCGCTGTCGAAGACGTAGCGGATGTAGTAATCGTGCCGCGTCTCGTGCATAATCCCCTGCCCGCTGTCGAAGTCACGGTCAACGTGTGTGCCAAGGTGGGCTGAGCTGTTGAGGTTCAGTCTGTAAGGGATTTGGTCGTCGGCGTAGCCGCCTGTAAAGACAGCGGTTGCTCTAACGTGATTGTCGATCATGGTCAGGGCAATAGAGACGCTGGCCTCTTTGGGGTTCTCGGTTTTTATAAGGCCTTCGGTATCGGTGTCGATCTTGAAGAGATGGACGGTGTCGTTAAGCCCGTAGATGAAGTCTTCGGGTTTGTCGGGGAAATCGTATACAAACGCCTCATTCTGGACCAACATAAAGGCAGGAGGGAGCTCCAGGTCATAGTTATGGTCGACAACGGTGGTAGCTGTGAGGCTGCCTTCCGCGTTGGCTTCGTCGCAGGTAATGGGTGCTGCGACATCGGTTTCGGGCATTTCTGTCGCCAGTGCTGTGCGGGGTAGCAAAAGCAGTCCTGCCACAAGAATGCTTACTCCGAAGGCGGCGATTCTGGCGTCTGCATGACGCTTGACGTCGCGGATAGACAGGCCAGTCCGTTTGTTATGGGTCTGCGGTGCAACATGCTGTCCATACATAAGACGCTCCTTGTTCGTAGGCCGGTTTCCGCGGATCTATATTGCGCCTGGCCGATGCGGCTAGGCTCTTTCACGCGAACGCTTATGCGA
>CALLRY010000203.1:0-2225 GCA_938014285.1 uncultured Collinsella sp.
ATACGGCGTGAACATGTCGTCGACCGTAGTGCGGTAATGACCGACCGGGTTGGCGCGCAGCGAGTCCGGATAGTTCTCGCCCGGGCCGTGGCCATACCACTCGACGGCACGATCGCAACCGGGGACCTCAAAGGAGATGCCGATGCGCGGGATGATATCCGAGTAATCGCCGTAGGGCTCGCCGGAAACCTTGAGGTCGACGCGACCGCTCGGAAGCACGGTGTAGACAAGCTCGACGCGCATGCCGAACGCACGGACGGGAGGAGCAATGCGTTGGCTCACGGTAACGGCGACCGCATTGCCGTCCTGCTTCCAAGAAACCTTGCGGGTGGACGTCTGCATTACATCGATGAAGTTATCCTTCCACAGGGAGTCGTACTCCTGAGCGTGGTTATCGACGAGCGGATGCCAAAAACCAACCTGGGGACCAGAGGCCATGACGTCACGGCCGGATGCCTTCCACTTGCTCACGGTGCCGTTTACCTTGCTGAAGGTCAGCTCGCCGTTGAGGGAGTGAATGCGAATCTCCTGCTCGGTCTCCTCGACCGTAAGCTCAGGACGAGCTGGGGCGGCGATGGCCGGCGCCGGATGGTTTGCGATGGCAAACTGGCTTGCACCCAGCTGGAACATCGGCTCGCACCAGACGTGAGCGGCCATGGTGTAGGCGCGCACGGTCAGCAGGGTCTCGCCTACCGCGGCCTCGCGAATCACCAGCGGAAGCTGGACGGACTCGCCGGGGGCAACCGCACCGGGTATGAGCGTCTTGCGGCAGACCACGTCGCCGTCCACCAGGGTCTCCGCCGACAGGCAAACATCCTCGAGGGTGGTAAACCAGCGCTTGTTGGTGACAGTCAGCTCGCCCGCCTCGGCGTCATAAGCCATGCGAACCGGGCAGATGACCTGGCCGTACTCGGTAAGGCCCGGGCTCGGCTGCTGCCAGGGGAACACCATGCCATCGATGCAGAAGTTGCTGTTGTTGGGGTAATCGCCGTTGTCGCCGCCATACATATCGTAGGCAATGCCGTCCTCGGTCACAGCAGCCAGACCGTGGTCGCACCATTCCCAGATAAACTGGCCTTGGATGCAATCCCAGCGATCGAAGACCTCCTGATACTCGGACAGGCCTCCGGGGCCGTTGCCCATGGAGTGACCGTACTCGCAGTTGATGCGCGGCTTGGGGAATGGATGCTCACCAAAGTCGTTCATCTGCGACACGCGGGAGTACATGGTGGAGATAACGTCGACGGTATCGGCGTTGCGATCCTCCTCGTAATGGACCGGACGACCATCGAGCTCGTGAGCCTTGGCGTACATCGCGCGGATGTTGCAGCCATAGCCGCTCTCGTTGCCCATCGACCACATAATGATGCAGGCGTGATTGCGCTCCTGCATCACCAGGCGCTCAATGCGGTCGACGTAGGCCGGCTCCCATGCCGGGTCGTCGGTGACCAGGGCGATATTGCCGATATTCTCGAAGCCGTGGCTCTCCATATCGGTCTCGGCGACCAGCATGATGCCATACTCGTCGCACAGCTCGTAAAAGCGCGGGTCGTTGGCGTAGTGGGACGTGCGCACCGCGTTGATGTTGTGCTGCTTCATGAGCTCCAGGTCGCGGCGCATGCGATCGAGGCCCACGGCGCGGCCCTTGTGATCGTCGTGATCGTGGCGGTTGACGCCATGCATCTTAAAGTAAGTGCCGTTGAGGTAGATATGATTGCCCTCGACCGTCACCTCGGCAAGACCCTGGCGATGCGGGACGTACTCGCTGACCTGGTCACCGTCGTAGACCTCAAACGTAAGGTCGTAGAGGAAGGGGTCCTCGGGATTCCAGAAGTGGGCATCGGTCACGCCGCACTCGGCATGGCCGTCGACGCACTCGCCCGCAGCCACCACGTTCTCGCCATCGCTGAGCGTAAACACAACGCGGGAAGAGCCCTCAGCAACCGTATCGAGCGTAATCAGAGCGGTATCGCCCTCGCGGTGCGTGCGGAACCTAAAGTCGACCAGGTGCGCGGCGGGACGCTGCATAAGGTACACATCGCGGAAGATGCCCGAGGCCCACCACATATCCTGGTCCTCGATATAGCTGCCATCGCTGTACTGCAGGACCTTGACCGCAAACAGGTTGTCGCCCTCGACAAGCGCGTCGGTCACGTCGAACTCGGCAGACAGGCGCGAACCCTTGGTCATGCCGATATACTGACCGTTGACGTACAGCTCGCCAT